>JBAYAJ010000103.1:0-8626 GCA_041669845.1 Treponema sp. | reverse complement strand
TTAAAAGAGTTGAAGTTTTACCAGCTCCGTTCGCGCCGATGAGCGTAACGATTTCACCCTTCTCAACATTGAACGAAATACCGTGGAGTGCTTCAATATAACCGTATGCAACCTTAAGATTTTTTACTTCCAATAACATATAGAAGCCTCCTTCATTAGTCTATCTCACCATTTCCCAGATATGCTTTTATGACATTCTGGTCTGTCTGTATTTCTTCAGGAGTACCACGTGCTATTTCCTTCCCGAAATTTATGACCTGAATATAATCGCAGAGAGTCATAATTACCTGCATCTGATGCTCTATCATCCAGATTGTTACACCGAATGTGTCATGAATCCACCGTATATAGGAAATCAGATCGGCAAGATCAGATGTACTCAATCCTGCAGCGGGTTCGTCGAGCATAAGTAAATCTGGATTCAGACTGAGTGCACGGGCAATTTCTACCCGACGCTGAACACCATATGGAAGATTTCTGGGATAATCAAGTGCTTTATCAGCAAGATTAAATTTTTCGAGTAAAGTCCACGCTTCCTCATGTATTTTTTTCTCTTCACTTTTAAATCGCTTCGTGCCAAAAAATGCGTCTGCAACATTATAACTGAGCCTGTACTGCTGCGAAATACAGATATTTTCGAGTACAGTCATGTCGCTCCAGAGACGAATGTTCTGAAACGTCCGCCCGATCTGCATCGAAGCTATGACATGCGGCTTCAGACCGTTGATCCGCTTACCTTTGAACAGAATGTCGCCTTCTGTCGGAACATAGAAACCACTCACAAGATTGAATACGGTTGTCTTTCCGGCTCCGTTAGGACCAATAAGACCTGCTATTTCACCTTTCCTCAGATTTACGTTTATATCAGTAAGCGCCTCAAGTCCTCCGAAGCGGTGCGTAAGGTGATTTATCTCAAGAACCGCTGTATCGCTCATAACGCTCCCCCTGTATCAGATGATTCTGTCCGGCGTACAATATTCAGATTTACAGGAAATAACTTCTTCAATTTCGGGAAAACCTGTGGAAGTTCGCGGGTCCCCATAATTCCTTCCGGTCTGAACTGCATTATAAGGATAAGCATGAGCGGAATAATAACCCACTTAAAAATCTGGGCAGGACGAAGTAATTCAAGCAGAATTGTAAATATAAACGCGGATAACACAGAACCGCTCAATGATCCCATTCCGCCAAGATAGACCATAACAAGAGACTCTGTAGATTTCATAATTCCGAATGATGCCGGATTTATGAAGCCGAGCATGTGTGCAAAAAGCCCTCCTGCAATACCGGCCAGTCCTGATGAAAACGTAAATGCAATAAGTTTCATCTTATTTGTATTGACACTCATAATTTCCGCAGAAATTTCGTCATACCGGATTGCACTTATCCCCTGACCGAGCGTCGACGTCATGATACGATGGATCGCATACACTGTCAGAGCTGCAAAAATCATACCCCAGATAAGACTCCACGGAAGATCAACAACGTTGTTCATCTGGCTCAGCGTCGATTTCATTCCCATCAGTCCGCGGCTCTCACCAACAACCGGAATATTATTAAGAGACGTTGTAATTATGAAATTAGTCGCGATTGTAACAATGGCGAGATAGTCATCGCGTGTTTTAAACGAAGGAATTGCAACGAGCAGACTGACGACCATCGATGCAAGCCCCCCCAGAAGAATGACTACCGGAAATAAAAACACTGCACTTCCGGGAGGAAGCAGCGCATGACCGGTGATGCTGTTGCCCGGGCAGAAAAATATAAGTGATAAAAGCGATGAAACATATGCACCTACAGCCATAAATCCGCCGTGACCACAGGAAAACTCTCCCATATAGCCATTAACTATATTCAGACTTGCAGACATAATAACGTTTATGCATATAGTCATTAATATGGTCTGATAATAATTGTTTAATATATCAAGCTTTGCCAGTATAACAATAAAAACCATCACAACAGCCGTTATTCCGGGGACAAGAAATTTTTTACTTTTATTAGACATGATGTTTTCTCCTCCCTTAAATTTTTGTACTTTTTGCAATACCGAAAAATCCTGTCGGTTTGCACGTAAGAATAATAAGGAGAATTATGAATGAAACAAGATCCTTATAACTTGAAGGCAGAAAAGCGGTAACCAGAATTTCTATAATTCCGAGCATGAAACCGCCTAAAAAAGCACCTCTGATATCACCGATACCACCGACAACGGCCGCTATAAAAGCCTTCCAGCCGATTATCATTCCCATATACGGGTCCATAACCTGATACGACATTCCGAATAAAATTCCGGCAATAGCTGCAAGTGCGGAACCGATCGCAAACGTAAAAGTTATAACTTTATTAACAGGAATTCCCATAAGGGGAATGGCAAATTTATCATATGAAATTGCACGCATTGACATACCGAGTGTTGTTTTCTGAACAATAAACTGCAGCACCCCAAATACAACAAATGCGCTGACAATAACGATAACTTTCAAATTAGTGACAGTTACCGGCCCTACTTTCCATATTAGTTTCGGAATTATATCGGGAAACCGGCGTGAACTTGCTCCGAGAAAAGCAAGATTTCCATTTTCAAGAATAAATCCGATCATAAGCGCTGTAATAACGACATACAATCTGTTGGCTCCCTTCTCCCGAAGCGGACGATATGCAACACGTTCTATAACCACACCGAGCAGAGCGGTCAGTGCCATAGTTGCAACAAGCGTAATTGCAAAAAGAGCTGCTCCGGTAATCCCGGAAAAATGAGCAGTTAAACCTGTTATAACGAAAAATGCAATATAACAGGAAGTCATGAAGATATCACCGTGGGCAAAATTTATCAGCCGCAATACTCCGTATACAAGGCAATATCCCAACGCGATCATAGAGTAGAAGCTGCCCCATTGAAGGGCATTAATAATATTCTGAGCTAAATACGACAGCATAATTTCTCCTCTAAAAGGTCAAGCGGAGTCTGCAGCCGCAAACTCCGGAATGATGATCATAAAATACATGCATTCATCATTCCTCTTTTTCTTGCTTATAGTAAATTACAGAAGACGCCTGCCTTACACGCAGGCAGCCGTCTTCTGCATTATCAATAACCGGATTATGGTTGAATACTCTTTACAAAATTAAAGTCGCCGTTTTCACCGACCTGTACAACAACAGCTTCCTTTGCAGGATCATTCGTAGAAAATGTCATCTTTCCGGTTACTCCGGGAAAGTTTTTTATACTGGCCATTGCATCCCGTACAGCAGCGCGGTCCTTTTTGAGATTACCGGTAATACCGGCATTCTGAATTGCCGTCAGAACAATGTTTACAGCATCGTACGTAAGTGCTCCCACATCATCAGGAACATATCCGTATGCAGCATTATATTTGTCGATAAACTCTTTTGTCTTACCAGTAGCACCGGCTGCAGCATAGTGGGTCGTAAAATAATCACCGATTACGGCACCTTTGCTCAGTTTTACAAGATCCGCAGATCCCCATGAATCAGAACCCATAACAGGTTTTGACCAGCCCAGATCTTTAGCCTGTGTTGTAATCAGTGCAACATGATTGTAATAATCAGGCAGATAAAGGAAATCAGCTCCCGACGCAACAATCTTTGTAAGCTGAACTGAAAAATCCTGGTCTTTCTGTCCGAAACTCTCGAATGCTACAACCTTACCACCCTGCTGTCCTTCCCATGCTTTTTTGAAAAGCTCTGCAAGTGTCTTTGAATAATCGTCTTCGAGGTTGTACAGAATAGCTACATTCGTGCTTTTAAACTGTTCCTTTGCAAATTTAGCAGCAACAGGAGCCTGGAAAGGATCAAGAAAGCATGCGCGGAATACGTACGGTCTGTCTTTCGTAACTGAAGGATTCGTTGCCCACGGTGAAATCATAGGAGTTTTCTCGTCGTTATATACCTGCCCGGCGGGAATTGCACGGCCAGAACCATCTGGACCGATACAGGCAAGAACCTTATCCTGATCAATCAGTTTATAGGCAGCCTGAATCGCAGAATCAGCCTTAAGTTCATTGTCGACGTATATGAAGTCCAGCATGTATTTTCTGCCTTTTACTTCAAGACCGCCCTGTGAATTGATTTCATTCTTGATAAGTTCACCGGAAAATTTCGAACTTTCTCCGACCTTTGGTGAATCACCCGTCAGCGGAATATTGAATCCGATTTTAATTGTCTGATTTTTCCTGGCCCCGGTAAGAAAACCGGTAAGGACTGCAACTGCCAGAACGGCAGTTCCGACTTTTGTTAGTATCTTCATAATGCGCTCCTCTACTAAACGGGGAGCGCCAACGCTCCCCGCAGATGCTGCGGAAAAAAATCCGCAGTTGCGGCAACAGCGTTGTTGCTTACTTTTGCAGTGTAGAAAAACACAAAATAAAAATCAAGTGTCTTTCTGCCTTTTTTTATAATTTTTGTTATTTTTTTAACTATTGACAAAAAAAAATCAATACGGTAATGCTTTCAACTCTATCTGTGCTTCTGTAAACGAAGCCCGGATATTTTTGACAAACTGTAATGCCTTTGGATTGTCTCCGTGCACGCAGATCGTATCGGCCTGAACATGAATCTCTTTTCCGGATTCAGTGCATACTATTCCGTCTTTTACCATCCGTACGGCACGCTTAATAACTTCATTCTCGTCTGTAATAACAGCTCCCGGTTTAGAACGGGCAACAAGCGATCCTTCGTCTGTGTACGCACGATCGGCAAACACCTCGCACGCATACCGTATTCCAAGACGTTCTGCGGCCCGCTGCATACAGCTTCCGGACAGCACCACAAGGATGAGCTTCTCATCCACCGCTGTAACTCCGCTGCAGACAGCTTCTGCAAGCGCATCGTCACCGGCAGCCATATTATAAAGCGCCCCATGCGGCTTTACGTGATGAAGTCCGGCACCGGCAGCATGTGCAAAAGCCATAAGCGCACCAGTCTGATATACGATATACGCTTCTGCTTCCGCCGGCGTAATCTTCATAACACGGCGCCCGAATCCCATAATATCAGGGAGCCCCGGATGAGCTCCCAGTGATACACCGTTTTTTACCGCATCACGTACCGTTTTCGCCATAACAAGCGGATCTCCGGCATGAAACCCGCATGCTATGTTTGCCGAAGTTATGTACGGCAGCACTTCAGAATCCATGCCGATTGTATATGCCCCGAAACTTTCTCCAAGGTCACAATTCAAATCTATCCGAGTCATATATGCCCCCTTATGAAATCAAATCTGCATCGGGAATGTCGGTAATAAGCATATGTCCCGGCGAATGAGTAATACAGAAAGACGGTTTCGAGTTCATGACAACAGACTGCGGCGTTACTCCGCAGCACCAGAACACTGGCACTTCACCGTTTTTTATAGTCACTCTGTCTCCAAAATCCGGATGATCTATATCTTTTATTCCGATGACTGACGGATCACCTATATGAACAGGAGAACCGTGAACCCGGGGCATTGAAGCTGTAACCGTTACCGCGCGGACAATCTGGTCGTACGGAATCGGACGCATACTCACTACCATTTTTCCGCTGAATACCCCCGCAGGCACCGTATCAATGTTCGTCATATACATCGGCACGTTGCAGTTCTCTGAAATATTACGCACGTCGATTCCGGCTCCGATAAGCAGCGATTCAAACGAAAAACTGCAGCCGATGATAAAGCTCACCAGATCGTTACGCCAGTATTCCGATACATCGGTACATTCATTTTTAAGTATACCGTTCTTCCATACACGGTACCTCGGAATATCGGATGCAATATCCGCACCGGGCGCACTTGTTTTCAGAATTCTGCTGCCTGTATCGGACACTTCAAGCAGCGGACACGATTTCGGATTGCGCTGGGTAAAAAGCAGAAAATCATATGCATACTGCTGTGGAAGCACGCATAGATTTGCCTGTGCATACCCGTCGCACATACCGGATGTCTGTGAAGTAATTTTTCCTTCCCTGACAAGCTGCCGTACAATCGATGGAGCTGACTGGGAATATTCGTTCGTATTAATCGGTTTCTTTTCCATAAAAAATGCTTCCTTTCATTGTATTTTCACAAATCAGTCACTGTTTCATCCAGTTCCGTAAGCAGTATTTCCTGCGTACGCAGTGCCTCATCAGCTTCCTTCCGGGTAGCAAACTCAAAAATCACTTCTGTTCCGGGAGCAGCCTGTGCAATAAGCGGCATATCAGCAGTAATTATGACTGCTATTTTTGCATAACCACCGGCCGTCTGTCTGTCTGCAGCCATAATCACGGGATTTCCCGATGATGTAATCTGAACAGAACCTGCAGGTATGCTGTCCGAAATAATATCCGTTCCATTTGCACTGACTATCTGCGGTCCTGAAAGTCTGCACCCCATACGGTCAGAATCTGCTGTTACGGTAAACGTCGACGTCGTAAATACGTTAACAGCATTCTCAGAGAACATATCTTTCTGCGGACCGGGGAGTACACGGAGTTTCAACGGTGTATGACTTCCCTGTCGTACCGTAGAAAGCCTTTTTAAAATAGCAGCAGGTGAATACTGATCATTATCCGAAAATCTACAAAGAGAAGATTCGTCGGCATGTGGTTTACGGGAAAATTGTTCAGGAACACAGCCGATAGCCAGTTCGTCGCCTTTCATCAGGCTGCGTCCGCAGAATCCGCCGATTCTGCACTTGCTGTTTGTGGAACGGCTGCCGAGTATTTCCGGCACAAGGATCCCGCCCGTAAACGCAATATAGCTGCGCACCCCTGCCGAAACAAAGCCGGTCTGCAGAATACTGCCTTCTCCTGCATGAATACGTATGTTCATGGGAACGGAACGACCGTCAAGCACTGCCTTAACAGGTGCACCGGCAATAACAAAATCGGCAGGCAGCGTAAACCTTAGTTCCGGACCGGAAATCGTCATTTCAAGTACGGCCGCTCCCGGTTCATTTCCTGCAATGATATTCGCTGCCGCATATGAAAGACGGTCCATTGCACCCGATACGCCTACACCGTATTTCTGAAAACCAGTTCGTCCTCCGTCCTGAACAGTCGTCATCATACCACCGGAAATAACTTTGATTCCAGATTGCACCGGCCTGCTTTTTCTGCCTGAAGGCAGTCCTGTTGTAAACGTAAAATTCTTTTCAGTCCCGTACTGTTCGAATTCCTTCTGTGTCACCGGTTTAAATTTTATTCTGTCACCGGCCTTGAAAAGAATCTGCGGATGCCGCTCCGGGTCGAACACCTTTACCGGCGTACGACCGATTATCTGCCATCCACCGGGAGAATCAACCGGATATATTCCTGTCTGTTCTCCCCCGATTGCCACACTTCCTGCAGGAATTTTTATACGTGGTGTCTTTAACCGCGGCGTTACAAGCCGTTTATCCATTCCGCCAAGATAAGCGAATCCCGGTAGAAAACCGAGCATATAGATAAGATACGTTGTACTGCTGTGTAGTTTTACAATTTCATCCGCCGTCAGATGCGTATGTTCTGCGACATTCTGCATATCGGGAGCAAAATCATTTTCATAACATACAGGAATCGTATGCACAAAGGGGGTCTGTTCCGCAGTCTTTTCCCCATGACACTCCCCGGTACCCGTTATTATGTCAATAACCCGCCGGAGGGGAAGAACGAACGGATCAAAATATACGGTAACCGAGCAATAGGCAGGGACAATCTCAATAAGACCTGCCCTGCATGCATCTGTCCGGGAAAGCGCAGCACAGAACGAACGAATTCTGCTGTTGATTTCCTCATCTATTGTATTTCCGAACCGAATCAGAACAGCATCCTGCCCTGATTCAATAATTTCGAAACACTGCCGGTTCATAAAACCCTTTCTCCAGTACAGCCTTGAACCATGTCTCCGACGAGTAATTCAGTGCATATTCAACTGTTGAACGCATAAGAGCAACAATCTGTTTCTCTATCCCCACGTCGAACCCGTCTATTGCAGGAAGAAGAGACCCTGTCATATCCACCATTCCACTCCGGCAGCATTCTCTGAGAATCAACTCTTCCGTTTCTGCATCATGCATAATTGATATATTTTTAAGAATGTATGCAAGCGCCGCAATAACGGCATACACCCCCCAGTCAGAAACAGTAGCAGTAACAAGAAAATCAGCTTTTGTTGATGCAGTAATTCCCGTATTGCAGCCGCATCTGCAGCCTGCAAATGTCCCATTACCTCCGGTATACGGAATAAACTGCCGTATGTGAGACTCTATCGTTCCCATACCGATTTCATTTCCAAGGTCTCCTACCGCAAACGAAGGCACGCCGAGTTTCTGAAGGCCGGTGAAAAGATTGTCCTGCTTCGCTTCTATATCAGTCATATTCACGCCGACTGAGTTGTGATATTCACCGTTTATATTTGCACCTGCCGTCTCTGTCGAAAAAACAGCGGCAGGTTTTACTCCTGCAAGAAGTCTGTCAATCTGGCCGTCGGCTTCCGTCTGATCAACAGAAACAACGGTATATGCAAACGATAAAGGCAGTCTGCGCGCCGTTTCAATATCGTCGTATACATGAAGACCGAGCAGCGGTGCACAGTTAAGGACTGCAGGTGTATTTTTTTCAGGAATAACGATGACAGGGGTTATACCGAACGCACGTATCAGCG
>JBAYAJ010000102.1:0-8645 GCA_041669845.1 Treponema sp. | reverse complement strand
CTTTTCTGGTTATTTTTTCTTTCTGGTTCCGTTCTTGCTGTCATAATACTTTCCTGGTTCTGGATTATTGTCCCATATCAGCGTTCAAAGCATTTTTTCGCACTTTTTGCTGATGGATACTCTCTGCACGGACTCGCTGATGAGCGGAGTCCGCTTAATCACGAAATGGAAATGGTTGATGAAAAACTTACTGAACTGTTAAATACTGATAAAATGTTAGGACTCTCAAAGCGGCAGGCGCAGTTTCTTGCTCTGCAGAATCAGATAAATCCGCATTTTTTGTATAACACGCTTGAAGGTATCCGTTCGGAGGCTTTGACTGCAGGTCTCGAAAGTGTAGCCAATATGGCGGAAGCACTTTCAACTTTTTTTCGTTATACAATAAGCAATGTTGAAAATCTTGTACCGCTCCAGATGGAACTCGATAATACGAAAAATTATTTTTTTATCCAGCAGTACAGGTTCGGTACCCGTCTGCATTTATCGATTGAAATGGACGAAGAGGACAAAGACCGGATATCAGGATACAGAATTCCAAAATTGATACTACAGCCTGTCGTTGAAAACTCTATTATCCACGGACTGGAATGTAAACTCGGAGAAGGTCATCTGAAAATAAAAATAACTGCTACCACGGTACGGCTGCTTATTACGGTAAGTGATGACGGAGTGGGAATGGATGAAGAAGTTCTTGAAAGAATCAGGAATAAACTTGAGAGACGTTCTTTTTTGTCCGTTACACAAGATGAAAAAAAAGGTGGAATTGCCCTTGAAAATGTAAACAACCGTATAAAACTTATATTCGGAGAGCAATACGGGCTTTCAATCGAAAGCAGTCCCGGTGTTGGAACGGATGTCCATATTCTGCTTCCGGGAATCAGAGGAAAATAAACGATGAGAAAAGAAATACTGCGGTTTGATCAGGTAACATGCCCGCCGGATCTGAAAAATGTTAATTTTACCATCTATGAAGGTGAAATTGACGGACTTATCGGGATAGATTCTCTGGGTTTGGATTATCTGGTAGATACTATTCAGCATAATTTACCACTGCATTACGGATGGGTATATTATAATGAAATAAAAGTCAATGATTATTGTCAGACACTGCATACGGCAAATAAAATAGTTGTATTACAGAAAAAAAACTCACTTATCGGCACTTTGAGTGTAGCAGAAAATTTATTTATTATACGCAATGGTTACCGGGAACACCTGATAAATTATAAGATGATTCGACAGCAGACGCAGATGATTCTTTCTTCAGTCGGACTGCAGATTGATCCTGCCCGCCCTGCCGCATATTTATCGACGTGCGAGAAGTGGATCCTTGAACTGGCTAAAGCGTGGATTTCCGGAGTAAAACTGGTAATTCTTCGTGACGTAGAGAATCTTGTAACGGAAAATGATCTTTCCCGGATTTTCAATGTTATGCACATACTGGCCGGGCATAAAATGAGTTTTCTTTATATCTGCAGCCATCATCAGGCTGCGTTCCGCATATGCGACCGATGCTTTCTTATGAAACAGGGCAGGCTTATCAGATGTCTTGATAAATCCCAGATGACAGATGAAATAATGCGGCATTATCTGTACGCTTTTAATAACCGTGTTGCTGATGCCGGCCGCAGAAGATATTTTACTACTCCAGACACCGGAACGGCAGAAGGGTTTTATTGCAGAATGGATAACTTCGAATTTTCACTAAAAAAAGGAGAGACAGTCGTCATTCTTGATACAGATGATAAAGTAATAACTTCTTTTTTCAGAAAGTTAAAAAGTAATATACCTGCTCGTGCAGTACTGCGTATTGACGGTAAACCGTGGAAATACGGAAGCAGAAAATATGCACTTATTGTTACTCATCCTTTGGAAACTATGCTTTGTCAGCAGCTTTCGGTGCTTGATAATCTCTGTCTTCCATTTTACAACAAAATGAAAAATTTCTGGCCGACAAAAACAAATAAAGAGGCTCTTGCAAAAGATGTATACCCTGTATTTGGAGATACCGTATATGCATCGTCTCTGTATGGTCTGGATCCAGCGATATTGTATGATATAATCTATTTACGGACGTTTATTCTTCATCCGTCATTTTTGTGTGTTGTACAGCCTTTTGCTTCTGTCGACATGTTAACACGACTTAAACTGCTTTCGTATTTTGACAAATTTCGTGAGCGGGGTATTACTGTCTGTATTCTCTCATATTCTTTATCCGATTTTCTACAGGTTGCTGACCGGATGATTGTTGTCCGGGATGGCAGAGTTCAGAATGAGTATCTGCAGAAGGATTTTCAGTTATACAGTGAACGATCCGGCTCAAACCCCTGCTGAGTTATGTAACGATTAGATTTTAAATCTATAAATATTCCACCTTTTCTAGAATCTTTTATACTTTCACGTCCTCAGAATCCGCGTAATACTGTTTGTATGCTTGAAAAACGGTTAACCGCAGATTAACAGCTACAGGAGGATATGCAATCTTTTGCAGAAACAGAATGCTATGAGTGAACAATTATTAAAGAGAAAGGCTGTATCGGATAGCGTGATAAAAAAGGCACGTCCTGTTTTGGAAATGCGTAATATTTCAAAGACTTTTCCGGGAGTAAAAGCCCTTACAAAAGTTTCTTTGACTGTGTTACCGGGAGAAATCCATTCCATCGTCGGAGAAAACGGAGCCGGAAAATCAACACTGATGAAAATTCTGGCCGGAGTTTATTCTAAAGATTCGGGGGAGATAGTTTTAAATGGTAAAACGGTCACTATCGATTCACCACAGACGGCGATAGATTTGGGAATTGGAACTGTCTATCAGAATCTTGATTTGATACCATCCTTGTCTGTTGCAGAAAATATTTATATGAATCAGTTTCCGCGGAAGTCGCTGCTTATTGACAGGAATATATTACACAAAAATGCTGAAGAGATTTTAAAACTTCTTGACTGCAGAATATCTCCTGCGGCAACAGTAGATTCACTTTCTGTGGCAGATCAGCAGATGGTGGCTATTGCCCGGGTCCTTTCAAGAAATATTTCGATTCTTATCCTGGACGAACCAACTTCATCGTTGAGTCCAGTCGAGACGCAGAAACTGTTTGAAAATGTCCGCAGACTCAGGACATTAGGAGTTGCGACACTGTTCATCAGTCATCACATGGATGAAATTTTTGATATCGCAGAGCATGTTACTGTTCTTTGTGACGGGAAACTTGTGGGTGACTGGCCCGTTTCAGAGTTGAATAAAAATTCTCTTGTTAAGGCTATGGTCGGCCATGAAGTCAGAGAAATGTTTCCGAAAATTGAATCAAAAATCGGCGGTGAAGTATTCAGAGTTGAACATATCAGTGTGGGAAAATATGTTCACGATATTTCCTTTAATCTCAGAAAAGGAGAAATAGTAGGATTAGGCGGTCTGGTCGGTGCCGGCCGCAGCTGGCTGGTAAAATCATTATTCGGAGCTGTCCCGGGACGCTCCGGTGATATTTTTATCGAAGGGAAAAAAGTTACAATTTCGCATCCCCGTAATGCAAAGAAACTTGGTATAGGTTTTGTTCCCGAAGACCGGCATAATGAGGGGCTTATTTCGGGGATGTCGATAGAAGAGAATATCGGTATGTGTAATCTGAAATCTATCGTTTCTCATGGGATCATTGTTTCAAAAAGAGAAAATGAACTGGCTGAAAAAGTTGTTAACGAGATGGATGTGAAAGCGTCTTCGGCAAAACAGCTGGTTGAGAATCTGTCAGGTGGAAACCAGCAGAAAATAGTTCTTGGCAAATGGTTTGAAAATCATCCCAGAATAATGATTTTTGACGAGCCGACCAAAGGTATCGATGTTGGAGCGAAAAGTGAGATTCTCAGAAAAATCGGTAATCTGGCAGCTTCCGGTATAGGTGTGTTATTAATTTCTTCAGAGTTACCGGAGCTGATGGGCGTAAGCGACCGGATAATAGTTATTTCTCTCGGTTATAAAACCGGTGAATTTAAGCGGACTGATTTTGACGCGGCAAAAATAATGCTTGCTGCAACAAGTAAAGAATGAAAAAGGGAGAATATAAAATGAATAATAAATTTTTTAATATCGGAAGTAAAGTAAAAAATTTAGGAGCGTTGATAGTTCTGTTTGTTATGCTGATGGTACTGTCGATAGTTTCACCCGTGTTTTTGACGGTAAGCAACATCAGAAATGTGATCGTTCAGGTAGCGGTTATCGCCGTTATAGCAGAAGGAACTACTTTTGTCTGTCTGACAGGAGGTATAGATCTTTCTGTCGGTGCAGTTCTCGGTGTTGCAGGAGTACTCGCGGCCGGGGTGATGAGAAATACAGGAAATACAACGCTGGCTGTTCTTACCTGTCTTGGCGTAGCTGTTCTTTTTGGTATCTGCAGCGGTGTTCTGATTGCATATGGTAATGTGGCGCCTTTTGTCAGTACGCTTGGTTTAATGTCCATTGCACGGGGAATTGCGTTTATCTATACACACGGAAAACCGATCAGTAATTTTCCGGATTCATTCAGATTTATGGGCGCCGGCGATATCGGGGGTGTACCTGTAATGATTTATATTGTGATCGTTTCCTATGCAATAATGTATATAGTACAGCAGAAAACCCCGTTCGGACGAATCACATATGCAATAGGAAGTAACGAGGAGGCTACAAGGCTGACTGGCATTGATACTAAGAAATATAAGGTCATTATATATACCGTAGCCGGTTTCTTAACAGGGATCGCTTCTTTGATGTATGTGGGAAGGATAAACAGCGGCCACCCCAATTCCGGTACAGGTTATGAACTGGATGCCATTGCTGCAGTTGTCATCGGCGGAACAAGTCTCTCCGGTGGAAAAGGATCTGTTCTGGGAACTATTGTGGGTGCCTTAATAATGGGGGTTATAAAAAATGGATTGAATTTACTTAATGTCGATACGTATTACCAGAATGTCGTTATCGGTACAGTAATAATTCTGGCTGTTCTGTTTGATCGTAACTCTAAGAATACAAATAAGTAAAAGATATACGCTGGAAATGTTATTTCTACCGTATCTTGGCAAATAGATTTTGATGAGGTTTTACAGGAGGATTTTATGAAAAAAATCGTAATGGTAAGTATGATTCTTACATTGATCAGCGGACTGGTTTTTGCAAAGGGCTGGGGGAATAAGTCTTCCAAAACCAAAAAAAACAGTTCAAGTCTTGTATTCGGGTATGCGGTACAGGATTTAGGAAATCAGTACTGGGTTAAAGCGGCCGATGGAGTTAAAGCCCAGTGTAAAGCAAAAGGTATCACATGTATGGTTATGAACGCCAACACAGATCCTGCAACTGAACTTTCAAATGTAGAAAACATGATAGAAAAAAAGGTCAATGCGATTCTGCTTTCTCCATGGGATTCCGATTCCGGGGCTACTGCAGTAAAGGCCGCCAATAAAGCAGGAATCCCAGTTTTTGTACTTGATATCGGCGTTACGTCCGGTGATTATGTGTCTCTCATAATTTCTGACAATAAAAAAGGCGGCGAAATGGCTGGTGAATATATGGCATCTTTGCTTCCGTCGGGAGCAGAAGTTGCACATATAACCTGTCAGCTTGGATATGTTCAACCTGCTCTTCGTGGTACAGGTTTTACCGAAGCTGCAACAGCGGCCGGTTTGAAAATTGTTGCAAAGCAGCCTGCTGATTCGCAGAGAGCAATGGGAATGGATGTTATGCAGAATCTTTTACAGGCGCATCCTGACATTGCCGGTGTGTTTTGTGAAAACGATGAGATGGCGCTTGGAGCAGTAGAAGCAGTGGCTGCTGCCGGTAAAGAAGGAAAAATTTCCATAATCGGTTTTGACGGAAATGATGATGCTGCAAAAGCAGTTCAGAACGGCAGACTTGCCGCAGATGTAGCCCAGCAGCCCTATCAGATGGGAGTAATGGGTGTAGACGCAGCATGTGATTATCTGCAGGGAAAGCCCGTCGAGAAGACCACATTTGTTCCGGTTAAATTAATAAAAAAATAGAACAGGAGGACCTGTCCGGTCTCATGAATAATAAAAGCGTGAGCCGGACATAGTTCATAAAATGAGAAGCTATTTAAATTTATCATATGGGGATCTATCCAAAAGAACAGGCAGTCTTGCTCAGATTTGTTATGCAAAGCAGATGTGTTTTGCTGATGGTCCGGCAAAAGGCATTGATTGTGTCGAAATACAGAATGGTTCGGGCCTTTTCTGCCATATATTAACCGGCCGCGGTATGGGGATCGGGCATTTAAACATTATGGGAATTCCTGTCTGCTGGATTTCTCCAAACGAAGAAGTTGCGGCCTGCTATTATAATCCGAACGGAGAAGGCTGGCTTGAAAGTTTCGGCGGCGGCATGCTGACATCCTGCGGACTGACAAATGCCGGCAGTCCGACAACGGTTGAAGGTATCGGAGTCGGACTTCACGGCAGGCTTTCCCATTTACCGGCACGTGATGTTTCTATTCACAAGCAGGTAATCGGGAATGACTATGTAATTTCTGTGGAAGGAGAAATGATCGACTGCAGAGTTATGGGACCGGCATTTTCGATAAAAAGAACGTACACATTTGTTATGGGGAAGAATG
Organism: Treponema sp.; assembly: GCA_041669845.1. Lineage (GTDB taxonomy): Bacteria > Spirochaetota > Spirochaetia > Treponematales > Treponemataceae > Treponema_D. Next base: position 2,049 of record JBAYAJ010000102.1, on the reverse strand, counting down.
AAATTCTTCTGCACGACAGAATAATGAATCTTGGAGACAAAGACGAACCGTTGTTCGTCCTGTATCATCTTAATATCGGATATCCGTTCCTGTCGGAACATAGTGATTTGCACATTACTAATCAGGTACCACCGATTCAGGTAAAGGATTTAAAATATTCCGATGATACACCGAACTGGAATAATTTTACCGGACCAGGCAAAGGTGTAACAGAACGGGTTTATTATCATACTCTGGAAAAAAGTAATAAAGATTCGGATATTTCCCTGACAAATGAATACGACGACTGCCGTTTGAAATTTTCTCTTTCATTTCCGTTGAATGAAATTAACCATTTTGTAGAGTGGAAAATGCTTGCAGAAAAAAACTACATTCTTGGGCTGGAACCGGGAAATACGTTTGCATCGGGACGTGATTACAGTTTTGCACATCATGATGTGGAGTATTTGAAAGCCGGTGATGTAAAAGACGTTCATATGAAACTGGCATATTCTGTCGAAATGAAATGATATTACTGGAGGAAAACAAATGAACGATAAATGTGAAAAAATTGTAAGGAATGAATTTAAAGATAACGACGGAATTTTTCAATTGTTTCCATGCTGGGTAACAAGAGATTTTCTTCCATCAGGAAGAAGACTGGGATTAAAACCACAGGAATATGACGCCGGACGGAAAGGCGAAATTTGTGAACGCTGGCTTGTCAGCGAAACACAGACAGATAATACGATTTTTACAGAGCATGAAGGACAGTCATATCTGAAACTGCATACAGGCGGTGAAAAAATCCTGTTATATGAAGCTCTGGACGTACTGGGAGAACAGGCGTTCGGGAAGGATTATTACAGAAATCATAAAACCCTTAACAGATTATTAAAGATTTATGATTTTAAAACAAGACTTTTTTATCATATTCATCAGATGCAGAAAGATGTAAGCGCTCTGGGGAAAAAATCAAAAGAGGAAGCATATTATTATCTTGACAGTGACGTGGGTGCGCATCCGGAGACTTTTTTTGGGGTAATTCCTTCGATAGTTGAAGATCACCGGCAGGAGGAAATCTTTGTTCCTTATTTAAAGAAATGGCAGGGCGATGAAATTCTGAAGTACTCATATGCCTATATGAACGTTCCGGGCGAGGGATTCCATTTACCTTCAGGAATCCTCCATGCTCCCGGAACTGCATTAACACTTGAACTGCAGGAATCGTCCGATGTTATGGCTGTTTTACAGGCGAGTATTGAAGGGATACCTCAGAACAGACATCTTTTAACAAAGGATGTTAATCCTGCTAAAATAAAAGAACTTGGGGATGAGAGAGCCGTTTTGGAGCAGATAGACTGGAAAGCCTGCAGTGATCCGTATTTTTATGAGAATCACCATCTTGCTCCCGTTGCAGTAAAAGGAAAAACACCTGACGGCGTAAAAGATGAATGGGTCTGGTATAATTCTACAAAGTTCAGCGGAATGAGAATGATAATTGAGCCCGGAAAAAGCTATACGTATACAGCACAGGGGATTCATGGCCTTTTTGTCTGGAAAGGTACCGGATTTGTTGAAGATTTTGCTGTTGAAGGGCAAAAAGTTTCTCTGACGGATTCCAACGACGAATTTCTGATTGGATATGAGAAGGCACGGAAAGGAGTTACGATCAGGAATACAGGGACAGAGAATATGGTACTGTTTAAATTCTTTGGTCCTGATATAAACAATACCATTGTTCCATATATACTAAAACGTACAAAATAATTCTGCCTTCAAAATGTTTTTAAGATAAAATAAACAGCGGGTAAAAAATAAAATTCCCCGCCAGTGAATTTAAAAAACACCGCCAAGGAATTTAAAATTCCACGCCATGGAATTTTAAATTCCTCACCATGAAAATTTAAATTCTATGACGTAGTACGTGAAATTCTATGGCGTACTTCGCAAAATTCTATGGTGATGAATTTTCTCCTGCAGCATGCCTTATGTATTCCTTAAAATAAACGGTTTATACAGCAGTAAACCCGTAGTTGAACTGAAAAGCACTATATTCAAACCGTATTG
>JBAYAJ010000101.1:0-8818 GCA_041669845.1 Treponema sp. | reverse complement strand
TCCGGCAGGGGATACCCAGACATGTGGATTATTGTCAGTAAGGGGGAACCCGTCGGCCGCAACAATAACAGCGCCTTTTTTCATCGAAAGTGCCTTTTCCAGAAACGTTTCCATCCCGGCTCCGTTCGCTATAAGAATGTTACAGCCTGTTATTGTTTTCATATCTCTTGTTGTCATTTCATAGTCGTGAAGGCAGCCGGTATTTACCGGGGCAAGCATTGAAATCTCCACATCAGGAACATTTTCCGTAAGGTTTTCAAGCATTATATACAGAGGGTAAAATGTGGCCGTTATTTTTATTTTATTTTGTAAAGGGGCGGAAAAAGCCGTCATCCCAATAAGACAGAATACTGCAGGGAAGGTATAGATTTTTCTTATATTCATGATGATACTCCTATAACTAATTCGCAAGCAGTTTGCAAATTAGTTATAGCTTCTTTATTTTACTTTGTCAACAAGCCCTTTTTTATCCCTGCATCAACATGTTTCTCCAGACGTTATTACCTGAAAAGAATATTGTTGATAATTGATTCAAGATATTCCTGTCTTCCGCTTGGGACATCTATTTTACTCAGGTTTATTCCATAATTATATAATTCTTCAAGACTGGTTGAACCTTCGATTATTTTTTTTCCGATTCCTGTTGTATATGATGCATAACGTTCTTTTACAAAAGTGTCTATCCGTCCGTCCGCGATAATTTTAAGTGCTTTCCTGAATCCCAGAGCAAAAGAATCCATCCCTGCAATATAGGCGAGAAGAATGTCTTCAACTGTGTTCGACGGCCTTCGTGTCTTAGCATCAAAATTAAGACCTCCGTTCGTAAAACCTCCTGCGCGGATGACTTCAAGCATACACATTGTTGTACTGTAGACATTTGTTGGAAATTGATCAGTATCCCATCCAAGCATCATATCACCCTGATTTGCATCTATTGAACCGAATGATCCGTTTATTCTTGCAGTATAAAGTTCATGCTCGAATGTATGTCCGGCAAGAGTTGCATGATTAGCCTCGATGTTCATTTTAAAATCTTTTTCCAGATTATATTTCCGCAGAAAGTTCATACATGTTGCGACATCAAAATCATACTGATGTTTTGTAGGTTCTTTCGGTTTTGGTTCGATGTAAAAATCTCCGGTGAAACCTTTTGAACGACCGTAATCACGCGCCATAGTAAGCATACGTGCAAGATTGTCGAGTTCAAGAGCCATATTTGTATTCAGCAGCGTTTCATATCCTTCTCTGCCTCCCCAGAAAACGTATCCGGTTGCATGCAGTTTTACCGCTGCATCAATGCAGGCTTTTACCTTTGTACAGGCGACGGCAAATACGTCTGCAGAACATGATGTAGCGGCTCCCGCCATAAATTTTTTATCGCTGAAATTATTGGCTGTTACCCATAAACATTTCTTGTGATACTTTTCCTTTAATCCGCAGATATAATCAACCATTTTTTCAAAGTTTTCTATACTATCTCTGACACTTTCCCCTTCGGGAGCAATATCTGTATCATGGAAGCAGAAATAATCAAGCTGGAGTTTATCCATAAGTTCGAATGCAAAACGGGCTTTTTCCCGGTACCGTTCCATTGGGTCTGTAATACCGAAATTTTTATCCATCGTGCTCCGTCCGAACATATCTACACCATCCGCATTTATAGTGTGCCACCAGCTCATGGCGAATTTCAAGTGATCCCTCATTGTTTTCCCGTTTATAATTTCTTCTGGATCGTAATACTTAAAAGCAAATGGTTCCTTTGATTCAGATCCTTCGTACTGTACCTGACCTGTTTCGGCATACTTCTTCATAAAAACTCCTTGTAATATCCGGTTATTCTGCAAAATGCAGAACATTATAATCATACAATAGTATTTATAGGGCGTCAAATTATTAATTTTATTGGATTACGATTTACGAGAGGAGATGGATAATATGCTATAACGGATAAAATTTTTTTTGATTTTTATTTATCAGTACTTTTTTCTTTTTTAAGGCAGTCGCTGCAGATTCCGTATAATAATGAAGCAGAACAGGTAATTTCAATGCCATGCTCCTCTGAAATATGCTGTACCGCTTTTTCCATTGTGTCGCAGTTAAGGTGGATGATTTTTCCGCATTTTGTACACTGGACATGCAGATGATGCATGCAGCCTGCCTGCGGTTCAATATACTGAAACAGGGCTTTTTTTCCGTCTTCCGCACCATGCCTGATGACCGTATTGTCTTCTTCAAATTTATCCAGAATACGGTAAACAGTTGTGATATTGGCCGAACTTCCCTGTTCTTTAAGGTATGCCATGATATCCTGCACAGAAAGATTGCGTTCCCTGTGCTGTTTAAGACATTCTATTACTAGATTTTTTGTTTCCGTATGGTAAATACTGCTTCGCATACAATAAAGTATACTGCTTTTTTTGTTTTTTGTACCATCCCCGGAAAAATACTGCCTGTCTTCTGCAGGATACCCGGATCAAAAATCCGGGTATCCTTTTTTGAATTTCAGATAAACAGCGACATATCGGATACTTCGGCATTAGCAAGCATCGTGGCGGCTCCAACCATTCTGACTCCGTCAATCAATTCTTCTTTTTTAATGCCCATAACGTCCATGCTCATAGAGCATGCGTCAAGTTCAACACCGTTTTTCTGAGCGAGCGCAATCATCTGTTCGAGACTGTCAATGTTTTTCTTTTTCATTACGCTGCGTATCATCTTTGGTCCCATTCCCATCATGTTCATACGGGAAAGTCCGAGTTTTTCAGATCCGCGCGGCATCATTTTTCCGAACATTTTTGAAACAAAGTCTTTTGCAACACGGACTTTGTTCGGTTTGCGCAGAATATTCAGTCCCCAGAACGTAAAGAACATGGTAACTTTCCGTCCCATAGCCGCCGCTGCATTTGCAATAATGAACGATGCAATCGCTTTGTCCAGATCGCCGGAGAATACAATGATGTTTTTATTTGTACCGCCTGTCGTTCCGGACGTCTGAAGAGGAACTGTCGTACTGCTGTTTTTTCGTATACGCAGTGTACAGATACCTGCCTTTTCGTCGGAAGACATCAGAGCATTACCCGTACGTCTGCAGAAACTTTCTGCATCTTCAGGAAAAGCCGGATCACTGGCGGTTATCTGGACAACACAGCCTGGGGTGGCTGTCTTAAGCGCATCGGAAAGTTTTACGATAGGTCCCGGACACTGAAGACCACATGCGTCTACGATGACTATATCAGCCTGTCCGGTACCGGAGAGTATTTTTTCAGACTGGGGTTTTATACCTGTACCGCCTGACTCAAAAGGGCTTGTTTGTTTTCCATAAATTGCATGATACAACCGGTAGCCGCCAGAGACAACATATGCGTCAAAACCGTTCTGTACAAAGATACGGGAAGCGGTGTAGGCGGTAAGTCCTATTTTGCAGCTGATGTAGACCTTTTTTGTTTTGTCCATTGAAGAAATTCTGCTGCGGACTTCCTTCAGAGGCATGTTTTCAAAGCCTTCCATATGACCGCTGTCGAACGCCACTTTATCCCGTACATCGATAAGATATACGCTTCCGTCGCGCGGCAGTGCGTCAACTTCCTCGATCCGTATCTGCTTCATTTTTCCGGTTATGATGTTTTCTATTACGAATCCCGCCATATTTACCGGATCCTTTGCGGAACCGAACGGCGGTGCATAGCACAGATCAAGTTCTGCTATTTCACTTGCCGTCATTTTAGCACGGATCGCAGTCGCAAAAACGTCACAGCGTTTGTCCACACCGTGGAATCCGGTGAGCTGTGCACCGAGAAGTCTGCCCGTTTTTTTTTCGAATACAGTCTTTATTGCCATGTACGTAGCACCCGGATAGTATGAGGCATGTTCCGCAGACCATGTGATTGCTGCATCGTAATCAATTCCGAGTTTTTTTGCGGTTTTCTCGTTCATTCCTGTTGATGCGACTGTCATGTCGAATATTTTCAGAATTGACGACCCCTGTGACCCAGGATATGCACTCTGCACGCCGCAGATTGCATCTGCTGCAACACGTCCTTCTCTGTTTGCCGGACCGGCAAGGGCAATATACGTTCTGCCGCCGGTTACACTGTCTGCAACTTCCGCATCGTCGCCGACCGCATATACTCCGGGAACTGACGTCATCATGTGGCTGTCAGTGATAATAGTACCTTTCGCATTAACGTTTATACCCGCGTCCTTTGCAATTTTCGTATCAGGGCGTACACCAACAGCCATGATGAGCATGTCCGCCTCAATCGTACTACCGTCGGAAAGTGTAAGATGGAGTTTTGCTCCATCGTCTGCAATTTTGCTTACACCTTTTCCAAGTTCAAGTCTGATCCCCATTTTTCGTATATAGGAGTGCACTTCCGCCATCATGTCGGGATCAAGAGGTGCAACAAGCTGTGGAAGCATTTCTGCAATAGTCACTTTCAGTCCTGCATGATGCAGGTTTTCGGCCATTTCTACGCCGATAAAGCCACCGCCCATAACAACTGCACTTTCCGGTTTCTTATCTGTTATGAACTGCTTTATTGCATCCGTATCGGGAATTGTGCGGAGTGTAAAAACCCGCGGAGAATCAGCTCCTTCAACCGGCGGTTTTACCGGAGAAGCACCGGTTGCAAGAACCAGATGTGTATACGTTTCCGTATATGTTCTGTCTGCTGCAGAATCATGTATGGTTACTGTTTTGTTCGCCGTATCAACAGACGTTACTTCCTGATGCAGCCGTACATCAATATTAAAAGAATTTCTGAAATCTTCCGGTTTCTGGACCGTCAGAAGCGAGCGGTCAGTAATCACTCCGCCTATGTAATAGGGAAGGCCGCAGTTTGCAAATGACACATATTCCCCTCGTTCAAGCACAATTATCTCTGCCTGTTCATCAAGACGGCGGAGTCTTGTTGCGGTCGATGCACCACCTGCGACACCGCCGACGATAATAACCTTTCTGTTTTCTGCCATTACTATACCTCCGGTACCCTTTATATGCGGGGTTTACTTAAAGTATAAGGGGATTCCTGCCAAAAAACCAGTGTTCATTTAGAAAACGGATTACGGCTTTACAACTTCTATTATGTCACTGTTTACTGCAGAAACCCACAACTCTTTATTCACCGCAATAATCTGATACGGATTCCCGCTGACAGCTATCCGTTTTACTACAGTATTTGTTTCCGGGTCGACGGCAAAAAGGTTTTTTTCCCATGTGCTTGCAACCCACAGAAAACCGTCAAGCGGAGCCATGCCGTAGAGCATAGTTCCGGGAATACGTATGACGGATTCAGTTTTAGTTTCTGGATTGATTCTGGTGATGCGGCCTTCCGAATGATTGGCTACCCAGACAGATCCATCATACAACACTGCGTAGACAGGACTCCGTCCACCGTCTACCGATGCCGTAATATTTTTTGAAACGGTATCAATGCATACAATTTTTGTCCCGCCATAACAGGGACACCAGACATCAGTCCCGGACAGAATACCGAATCCGGGCTTATCCCCGACAGGTACGGCAGTTCCCGTATCTGCAGGCTCTGAATTGAAAATACAGATTCTCCCTGTTCCGTGACTTGGAATCCATATATTCTTATTTACAATGATGAGAGAAGACGGCATTCCTCCAGGAACGGATACCGTCTTGGATACAGAATTTGAAACTGGGTCGATGCAGGTAATAGTGCCGTCTCTATAACAACCTGCAAGTACCATAGAATCTGTTGCAGCTATCGGAATAGGCATTCCTTTTACAGAAATAATTCCGGTTATTTTTTTTGCGGCCGTATCTATTCTGAAAACACGTCCATTATCAGGAGCTGTAACCCATAACGCCCCGAACGCAAGGCACATTCCCTCTGTTTTCATATTAACGGTAACTGAACCGGTCTTTTTACCGCAGAGTGGTATATCCGACGTTTTTTTTATAGGAATTTCTGCTGAAACTGCTGCACTGAATGAAAGAATAAATGCGAATATGCATACTGATTTTTTCATAGAAAGCCTCTTAAAATAAAATATACCATTGTTTTCTCTGAATTGAAACTGCTTATTCCCGTTATTAAGAAAGAGGTATTTTGTGCATAGTGCGGATGCCTTGTAAACGCACAATACCGGCTGTATAATTATATTATGGATACAGAACTCTATCAGGAAATTCTTGATAATCAAAAAGATCTCAAGTCGTCAGCACCTGACGGGAAAGATTTAACATGGCTCATTTTTACCGCCGGCAGAGATACGTTCGCGCTGGTTCCTGAAGAGGTACGGGAAATAGTACGGAATACGGAAATATATCCGCTTCCGTTTGTTCCTCCCTATATTAAGGGAGTCCTGAACAGGCACGGAGATCCGTATGCCGTTATAGATGTTTCATCATTTCTGGGACATGAAGAATTATCTGAAAATCTGTTTCTTATTCTTAATGATGACAATGATATAGCATTCAGAATATCTGAGATCAGGGAATTTCATACAGCCGGTGAAGGTGATATTAAAAAAATACCGGAAGTATCCCGGAGTGATTATTTCAGCGGAGCAGTCAGCTACAACAGTATAACTGCTTCAGTACTTAATGTGACCGGTATAACCGGCAGAATCCGGACAGATCTTGAAAACAATTGAATGGTTTGCATGTCTTTCTTTTGAAAAAGAAGATATCCTCCTGCCCCGGGATGTTATACTCGAATGCAGATACGATGAGGGACGCGGTTCAGAAGTCGGATGGAATGACAAATATATTCGTCCGGTGAATCTTGACCTGATTCTCAAAACCAGTTTCGGTTTTAGTATGACCGGCAGTTTGAACTGTACTCTTATTCTTCATGGACTGAATGATTTTGCAGTACAGACAGAAGCTGTTCCCGTCATGAAGGAGATAGCGCTGTCCGAATTACGGCCCGTATCAGGGCTTGCCGAAGATTTTCTTTTCCGCAGTGGAATTATTGCATTCCGGTTTCTGCAGAACCGGATTCAGTATGTTGTAGACATTCAGAAACTTATGGCAAAAGCGGGGTCAGGGGTATGATGCGGGTTTTGATAGTTGATGATTCTGCAATAGTGCGGGCCATGGTAAGACAGGTGATGGAGAACGATCCCCGTTTTGAAATTGCAGGTGAAGCTTCAAACGGAGAAAGTGCTGTCAGATGTACTGAACAGTTCAATCCCGATCTGATAATCATGGATATAAATATGCCCATTATGGACGGAATTGAGGCTACAAAGCAGATCCTGAAAAAAAGTAATCCTGCAGTCATTATATTTACAACGGAAGACAGCGCAGTTATGGGATACCGCTGCATTCAGGCTGGTGCTCTTGAAGTCATTTCAAAACCGGATTTGTCTGTTATGACTCCCGGAATGATGAAATTATTCTGTGACCGGATAGCTGCACTCGATGAAAAATATCACTCGGCAGGTGCCGGACGAGTGACGGAAGCTGTGCATATTTCCGGATTTTCAAAAGACGGAAAACAAAATATATCTCATAACTGGACATATACAGAATCTGAACAGGAACCTGATACATTTTCTGCATTACCTGACAGTCCGTATCTGAACCCGGCACTTTCACAGGCTCCGGGAGAATATCACATTCTGGCCGCGGGGGCTTCTACGGGTGGGCCTGCAGCCCTGCTGCAGATGCTGTCCGGGCTTGGGCCTTCTTTTCCTGTTCCTGTCCTTATAACTCAGCATATTGATTCTTCTTTTGATACTCATTTTGCACTCTGGCTCAATGAAAGTACAGGCATGAGTGTGGAAATCGCAAAAGAAGGTACAGTTCCGCTTCCCGGTCATGCATATCTTGCACCTGCCGACCGGCATCTGATTGTGAAACCCTCTCCCGGAAATATAAACAGCTGCCTGCTGGGACTCAGTGATGATCCACCCGTACATTTTTTAAAACCCGCTGTTGATAAACTTTTTTTCAGTGCTGCCGATGTTTTTCACGGACATGTGCTGGCTGTCCTTCTTACCGGAATGGGACGCGACGGCGCTGACGGCTGCAGGCATATTGTGGAAGCAGGCGGTTACACAGTCGCGGAGTCTGCTCAGACCTGCGCCGTGTTCGGCATGCCCCGGGCTGCCATTGAGGAAGGTGCGGCAAGTGCAGTCGTACCGCTGGAACTCATCCCCGGTTTTCTCCGCAGCCGGCTCGGAGCGAAGACGTATGGATAAAAGTGATCAGTGTCTTCTGGATATAATTGAAGCTCACAGCGGACTGCAGGTTCGCGGAACCCATCTGGATTGTATCCGCACATACGTGCAGAAACGAATGGATGAACTGCATATGGATTTTACTGCATACTGCAGGTTCCTTACTGATGCGCCTGCAGAATTATCCCTCGTCATAGACGAAGCCGCAATAAACGAAACGTATTTTTTCAGGGAGTACCGGCAGTTCGAATATATCCGTGACCGGCTGTTCCCTGAATATACAGGCAGACATATGATTATATGGAGTGCCTGCTGTTCAACAGGAGAAGAACCTGTTTCTCTTGCGGTACTGGCCCGCAGCTGCGGAATAGATGCAGACATATATGCGTCAGACATAGATGTTTCGGCACTTACTGTTCTACGTAGAGGCTTATATACTCAGGGAGCTTTCAGAACAGACGGAAGCAGTTTCCATCAGATACTTAAAGAGTATGGGAGACGTGAAGCAGGCTTCTATACTATTAACAGTGAAATTCTGAACAGTATTCATGTTTCGGAATATAATCTGGCAGGAACTGATCCCGGTCCTGTACCGGAAGAAAGTGCCGATCTTGTTTTTGTCCGCAACGTTTTTATTTATTTTAATAAAAAAACTCAG
>JBAYAJ010000100.1:0-8862 GCA_041669845.1 Treponema sp. | reverse complement strand
TGCCCTTCCCCAGCCAGGTATGATGAAAAACTTTGCACGCCGCGGTTTTATTAAACCACTTTCCAAAGAAGTTGTCACTAAGATTGATGAAAATTATGCACCTGTATGGAAGCAGCTGGGCACAGCAGACGACGGTAAAGTGTATGGTATTTTCCACCGTGTTAATGCGAAGAGCTTCGTATGGTATCCCAAAAAAGCATGGGAGGCAAAAGGATACACTGTTCCGAAGACATGGGATGAACTTGTTGCACTTGAGAACAAAATGGTTGCAAACGGCGACACCCCGTGGTCTATCGGATTCGACTCAGGAGCAGCAACAGGCTGGGTCGGTACAGACTGGCTTGAAGACGTCATGCTTCGTACTGCCGGTCCTGATGTATACGATAAATGGGTAAACCACCAGATTCCGTTCAACGATCCTGCGGTACAGAATGCACTTAAATATGTCGGAGACGTTATGCTCAACGATAAGTATGTCTATGGCGGCACAACGAACATTCTTACACAAAACTACGGTGATTCAATAAAGCCGCTGTTTGAAAATCCTCCGAAAGCATACATGAACCGTCAGGGTAACTTCATTACAGGATTCATGCCGGAAGATGTTCAGGCACATCTGGAAGAAGATGTCGGTGTATTCGCACTTCCGTCAATCAATCCGAAATACGGAACACCGGTTCTCGGCGGCGGCGACCAGTTTGTCGCATTCAACGATAAAAAAGGAGTTCAGGAATTTCTTGAATTTCTTACAACATGGGAAGCGTGTGCCCCGTGGGCAAGAATCGGAGGTGCACTGTTTCCGCACAAAAATCAGAACTTCAACGATTACGGAAATGCGATCGAACGCGATATTGCAAAAATTCTTGTGAATGCAACGGTATTCCGCTTTGATGCATCAGACATGATGCCTGCCGAAGTCGGTGCCGGAACATTCTGGACGGGTATGGTCGATTATGTAAGCGGCAAAGACGCAAAAACAGTCCTTACGGCAATTGAAAAAAGCTGGCCGAAGAATAACTAAAGGGAACCTCTAAAAACTTCAGTTTTTAGAGGTAACTCTGAAAATGCGATGTTTTAAGTCGTGATATTATAACGACTTAAAACTCGACGGCACCTCTAAAAAGTCACTGAAAGTGAGTTTTTAGAGGTGCCCTAAAGCGCCGCACAACCGGTTGAAAATTCTGCATCATATCTGACGCAGGTGGCCGGAGGGGGTTCTTCTTCCGGCCGTTTTCCTACAATTTTTCGTCGCTAAAAAGGAGATAATCAATGAATGCAGCAACTTCTGAAAAATTGAAACCGCTGTATATTATACCTCTCACCTTCGTTATCATGGCAGGTGGCTTTACGTTGCTGCGTGAAGGTATAATGAACCAGGTACTGACGACACTTTTTGCCGTCGTATGGGGAACAGCAAGCGTACTGCTTCTCTTTTACTCGCTCAATCTGCTTGCCCAGCTTCTGAAGACAAAACAGTACAACGCAGTTATCCCCTATATTTTTATCGGACCCGCTGTTCTGATTATGGGGTGGTATCTGCTTATTCCCACTATACGAAGCCTTATTCTGAGTTTCATGGATAAAAAAGGTGTACACTTCGTTGCGTTTGAAAACTATAAATACGTGTTCACCGATCCCACTATGCTTACTGCGCTCCGCAATACATTCATCTGGCTCTTTTTCGGAACTGTATTCAGCGTATTGTTCGGACTTATTGCAGCAGTCCTTGCTGACCGTTCCAATATCGAAAAATTCGGTAAAACGCTTATCTTTCTTCCGATGGCAATTTCCCTCGTCGGTGCAGGTGTTATATGGAAATTCATTTATGCATACCGCCCCGCAGGAGACACGCAGATCGGCCTGCTCAATGCAGTCATTACCGCATGCGGAGGGAAGCCGCACAACTGGCTTGGTACCGCACCTGCAAACAATTTATTTCTTATTGCGATTTTCATCTGGCTTCAGACCGGATTCGCACTCGTCGTATTCTCGGCAGCGCTGAAAGCCGTTTCATCTGAAATGATTGAGGCTGCAAGAATCGACGGAGCCGGTGAATTCAGAATTCTTATAAATATCATTATTCCGGACATTGCCGGAAGCATCGTCACTGTATCTACGACAATTCTTCTTGCAGCTCTGAAATGCTTCGATATTGTTTTCTCCATGACAAACGGTTTGTATGGGACGGAAGTTCTAGCAAGCCAGCAGTACAAACAGATGTTTAAATTCCTTCATTACGGAAGAGGATCGGCAATCGCAATTGTCATTCTTCTCGCAGTAAGCCCTGTCATCTGGTACAACCTGAAGGAATTCAGCAAAAAGGAGGTATTCTGATGAACACCCGGATATCAAAAACACAGCAGTCAAAAGAGGCCTTATCACGAAGAATAATCACGGTAGCGCTCATTCTTTTGTGCATAGTCTGGACACTTCCTACAATAGGTATTCTTGTCACGTCATTCCGCACAAAGGATGTCGTTTCATCATCAGGCTGGTGGCAGGCATTTAAAACCCCAAAAGCGTTCACACTAGACAACTATGGGCAGGTTCTTTTTGGACAGCGGTATACCGTTTCAGGAAAAAACGGACAGGCAATCGTTACACGCGGCGCAACAATGCTCAGCGCTTTTCTTTCAAGCATCACGGTAACACTTCCGTCCGTCATCATCCCTATTTTTATCGCGGCAGCAGCTGCCTATGGTTTTGCATGGCTCAACTTTCCGGGACGAAAAATACTGTTTGCAATGATAATTGCACTGCTTGTCGTTCCTCTGCAGATATCACTTATTCCGATTCTCCGCGATTACCAGAAGATCGGGCTTAACGGAACGTATCTTGGTATATGGCTTGCACATACAGGATTCGGACTACCGCTTGCTACATACATACTTTTCAACTATATTTCCACTCTTCCGCGCAGCATTCTTGAATCAGCCTTCATAGACGGATCAAGCCACTTCGACTGCTTCTTCAAACTGATTGTCCCGCTGAGCGTACCCGCGCTCGCTTCTTTTGCAATATTTCAGTTTATCTGGGTATGGAACGATCTTCTTGTTGCACTTGTCTTTCTTAGTGGTGCAGCACAAAAAATGGAAGTTGTTACAGTCCGCCTTATGAACATGGCAGGAACGCGCGGTACCGACTGGCATCTGCTTACCGCAGGAGCATTCGTATCAATGATACTGCCGCTTATTGTGTTCCTTTCTCTTCAACGCTATTTCGTCCGCGGACTGCTTGCTGGTTCCGTAAAGGGGTAATTATGTCATCAGAATTTCATAAACGATTCGAATCGTTTATGCCTGAACTCACCTCCCGTTTATTCGAACTGTACGGAAAACGATGGAATTTTTACCGCATTCTTGATAAACTCGCCGATATACTGCAGAAAGCCGGCAAAGAATACCAGGAACCTGATGCTGACTGCGATACAGAATGGTACCTGAGCGAGCAGCAGGCCGGATACGTACTCTATGTCGATTTGTTTGCAGAAAACTTCAACGGTCTTATTAAAAAAATTCCGTATCTTCAGGGACTGGGCATTACGTATGTGCATCTTATGCCTCTCTTCAAATGTCCCGAAAAAGAAAGTGACGGCGGGTATGCTGTAAGCAGCTACCGCGAAACAGACCCGAAACTCGGGACTATCAGTGACCTGAAAACAGCACTGAAAGAATTCCATAGAGCAGGAATACGGGTTGTTGTCGATTTTGTTTTCAATCATACCAGCGACGAACACACATGGGCATTGAAAGCAAAACAGGGCAGCCAGTTCTACCGGAATTTCTATTTTATCTACAAAGATAAAAGCGACGCAGACGACTGGAACCGTACACTCCGGGAAATATTCCCTGAAGTACGGCGTGGTTCTTTTACGTACGTAAAGGAAGCTGGCGGATGGGTATGGACAACATTCAATCCGTTCCAGTGGGATCTGAATTACAGCAATCCTGACGTATTCCTCGCCATGTGTGCCGAAATGCTTTCACTGGCAAATCTGGGCGTTGACGTTCTGCGTCTTGATGCACTTGCTTTTATCTGGAAGAAAAAAAACACCTGCTGTGAAAATCTTCCGGAAGCTCATACACTGATTCAGGCATTTCAGTATGCCGCACGTATCGCAGCTCCCGGTCTTGTATTTAAAAGTGAGGCAATCGTCCATCCTGATGAAGTAACCAGATACATAGGGCCGGAGGAATGCCGGCTCTCATACAACCCTCTTCAGATGGCACTTTTCTGGGAAGCACTTGCTGCGCGCGATACGCGGCTCCTTCAGAGTTCGCTGAAAAAAAGATGGGCCATTCCCGGAGGATGCGCGTGGGTCAACTATATACGGTGCCATGACGACATAGGATGGACATTCTCCGACGAAGACGCCGGAAAGCTTGGTATAAACGGATATTCACACAGACAGTTTCTTAACAAATTCTATACGGACAGATTCGACGGTTCATTTGCACGGGGTGTACCCTTTCAACTCAATCCAAAAACGGGAGACTGCAGAATATGCGGTACCATGGCATCTCTTGCCGGTCTTGAAGACGCATATGAACTTCATAAAAAGCAGGATCCGCGCGCAGAACTGTATGCAGAAATGGCAGTAAAACGGATTATTATGATATACACAGTTCTTGCAGCACTGCCAGGGATTCCGCTTATCTATTCGGGAGACGAAAATGCGATGATCAACGATTATTCCTACCAGGTTGATAAATCCAGGAAAGACGATTCGCGCTGGGTACATCGTATTCCGTTCAATAAAACAGCAGTCAGCGACAGCTGGCTTTCCGCCAGACAGACACAGATTACTGCTGCAATTCGTAAAATAATCCGCTGCAGAAAAACTGAAAAACTGTTCGGGCATGCTGGCATATATTTTCACAATCTGCAGGACAGTCACGTATTCGGTTTTACGCGTTTCTTGGATCATGAGTGTATTCATGTAGTTGCAGATTTTTCAGAGCAGAACTGCCTGTACAAAATCGGAGATAGAACACTGCATCTTGGTCCGTATGATGTAATTACACTAAAAGAATCCATTTAACAATTTTTCAGGAGGGTTAGTATGCACACATATGATATTACGACACTGGGAGAGATACTGATCGATTTTACTCCTTCAGGAAAATCTGAAGGAGGAAGAAATATTTTTGAAGAAAATCCGGGAGGAGCACCGGCAAACGTCGCAGCAGCAGCCGCAAAGCTCGGTGCTGAAACAGCATTCATCGGAAAGACCGGTGCCGACCAGTTCGGTCGTGATGCCCGCACGGCACTTGCTGACTGCGGAGTCTATACGGGAGCAGTAAAGGAAGCACCGCTTCTTCATACAACTTTTGCATTTGTAACGCTTTCTTCTTCCGGAGAGCGCTCGTTCACGTTTGCACGGAACGGTGGGGCAGACATCACTCTTGCCCCGGATGAACTTGACAGGACAGTGATTGAAAGCAGTACGTTTCTCCATATCGGTTCCCTCTCCCTTACAAACGAGCCGTCTCATTCAGCAACGCTTGAGGCCGTCAGAATTGCAAAAAAATCAGGAGTATTCGTTTCATATGATCCGAACTGGCGTGAACCGCTGTGGAATAATAAAACCACGGGTATCGAAACGATGAAGTCGATGTTCAAATACGCCGACGTCGTAAAGATTTCCGACAACGAACTTGAACTTATGTACGGCAAAAACAATTCTGCCGCAGCTAAGAATATTCTTGACGAAGGTGTAAAACTTATCTGCGTCACGCTCGGCAGAGACGGTGTATTCTACAAAACTGAAAATTTTGAAGGAATTATCTCTATTCCGGAGTACAATATAAAAACTGTAGACACGACAGGTGCCGGTGATTCTTTTACAGGTGCCCTGCTCTACCGCCTTACACGCAAGAACGATCCGTTTTCGTTTACGCAGGACGAACTTTCTGCCGATCTGAATTTCGCAAATGCAGCAGCCACTCTGTGTGTTTCCCGCCGCGGTGCAATTCCCGCTATGGCATCTCTTGATGAAGTTAATAATCTTATGGAGACACTCAGATGAAAAACACCGGCAGTCTTACATTCTCCACTGACGAATATGGACAAAAAAATGTCGGCCGCAATGAAACGCTGTTCACAACCGCAAACGGATATCTTGGTCTCCGTGGAGACTATGAAGAAAAAGCCGGCTGTTCTCATAAGGGAACCTACATCAACGGATTCTACGACACGGAACCTATTACGTACGGCGAAAACGCATATGGATATGCAGAAAACCACGAGACGATTCTAAACCTTCCGGATCCGAAACATATTGAACTTACAGTAAACGGAAAATCATTCACTACACTCTGCGGCATAAAGTCGTTCCGTATGTCTCTTGATTTCAGAACAGGTATCATGACGCGCACTGTACAATGCACATGCGGAGACGGAATTTTGTATACAGTCTGTGCTGAACGGCTTGTTTCATTTATACACAAAACGTGTGCCGCAATCAGGTACACAGTCACTTCCGACTCTCCTTCTGAATCAGAATTATCCGTGAATATTCTAAGCGGAATCAATACGACAGCTTCGAATATTTCTGCAGAAGAAGATCCGCGTGTCGGTGCAAAATTTTCCTCAAAACCGCTCATAATCAAATCCTTTTCTGCAGAAAACGGAACACTTTCTTTTTCTGCGCGTACACGCAACAGCAGCCTTTCACTGTACGGTACCGTAATTCAGTCGGTATCGGTAAACGGCAGAAAAGAGGTTTCTCCGGAAAAAATAAAAACTGGAAAAGGACCATATGAAGAATATAAATTCTCTCTTGAACCGTCCGAAAGTGCCGTGCTCACAAAATTCATCTCATATGACAGTACGTCGGCAGAAGAAAGTTATAGTAATTCAGCAGCGTTTGCACGCGCAGGTTTTGATCAGGCAGAAAATGAACAGCGGGAATATCTCTCACGTTTCTGGGAAACAGCCTGTATGCATATAGATGGCAGTGCTGAAGATGAAAAAGCTGTCAATTTTAATACGTTTCACCTGCTTCAGTCGGCCGGGAAAGACGGCCGGTCAAGTATTGCAGCAAAAGGTCTTACTGCAGAAGGATATGAAGGACATTACTTCTGGGATTCGGAAGCATATGTCTGTCCTGTTTTTACCTATATACAGCCAGACATCGCCAGGTCGCTTTTAGCATATCGTGCACATATTCTTCCATATGCAGAAGAACGCGCGGCTGAAATGTCTCTGAAAGGTGCACTTTTTCCCTGGCGCACGATAAGCGGACATGAAACGAGTGCATATTATCCGGCAGGAACAGCACAATACCATATTGACGCGGACATTATGTTTGCGCTCAACAAGTATCTTACAGCGGCCGGATATCCGGCAGAAAATACAACGCAGCTGACAGAAAAGGACATATCCACAATGGCTGTTGAAACTGCACGTATGTGGATGAGTCTTGGTTCTTTTGTTCCGGAAAAACGCGGAAAATTCTGCATCAACGAAGTAACGGGTCCCGACGAATATACAGCGTGCGTCGACAACAATACCTATACGAACCTTATGGCACGGGAAAACCTCCGCATCAGTATAAAAATTGCAGAAAAATATCATGCTGCTTCCGATACTGAAATCATGCAGTGGAAAAAGGCAGCAGACAATATGTACATTCCGTTCGATGAATCTGCAGGAATATATCCGCAGGATGACTCGTTTATGGCAAAAGCTGACTGGGATTTTGAAAACACGCCTGCAGAAAACTATCCTCTGCTTCTTCACTATCACCCGCTCGTTATTTACCGTTACCGTGTTCTGAAGCAGCCGGATCTTGTTCTTGCACAATTTCTGCTTTCAGGTCTGTTCAGCAGAGCAGAAAAAATCCGCAATTTTCTGTTTTATGAAAAATACACAACGGGAGATTCGTCACTCTCACACTGCATACAGTGCATTGCTGCCTGCGAAGCCTCGGATATTCCGAAAGCCGGATCGTATTTTGCTAAAACTGTACGGATGGACATTGAAGACATTAACGGTAATACCGCAGACGGAATACATACAGCCTGTATGGCAGGAAGCTGGATGGCCGTCGTATACGGATTCGCAGGGTTCCGCGATTATAACGGCATGTGGAGTTTCAATCCGCAGCTGCCCGGAACATGGAAGAATTTATCCTTCTCTCTCCGTATTAATAGTATGAAACTAGAACTGTATTTTACAAAAGAGCACGCATCATACACACTCCGGACAGAAAACAGTTCTACAAAAGAACTGACGCTGACGCACAGAAATATCCGTTTTACGCTGCACGATGATGAAACAAGAGAATTTGATCTAAGACCGGCCGTAAAGGCAGTACTTTTTGATCTTGACGGTGTCATTACCAATACGGCGGAACTACACTACCGTGCGTGGAAATCGCTTGCAGAAAAATACAGACTTTCATTCAACCGCAGTATGTGCAGCAGAATGAGCGGACGGTCGCGGGCGGACTCGCTCGATCTCATGCTTGCAGAAAACAACGCATCATGGACACAGGAACAGAAAGACACTGCAGCAGATGAAAAGAACAAAATCTACGTCGCCTCTCTTTCGACGCTTACGCCGGATAACATACTGCCGGGAATAACAAAGTTCATCGGCGTACTTAAAGAACACGGCATCAAATGCGTTCTTGCTTCCGCGAGCAGGAACGCACCGCTTGTCCTCGGTAAACTCGGTCTGGCAGCATATTTCGATGCTGTCGTTGATCCTTCTCAGCTGCAGAAAGGAAAACCGGAACCGGACATCTATATAAAAGCGGCGGAACTCTCCGGTGAATGGTATACGGACTGCATAGGTATAGAAGATGCACAATCCGGTATTGATGCTATAAAAAAAGCAGGAATCAGGGCTGTCGGT
>JBAYAJ010000099.1:0-9269 GCA_041669845.1 Treponema sp. | reverse complement strand
GGGACGTCTGCCCGTACAATCTTGGAACCCGGAACAAACTGTTCAGACGGCCTTAGCTTTTACGAATGTACCTTCTTCGAGTTCCCTGAACGCCGTCTGAAGCTCTTCGTCCGTGTTCATGACTATAGGTCCGTACCATGCAATCTGTTCTTTTATAGGAGTGCCAGACATCATGAGGAACCGTACAGGATGTCCTTTTGTCCGGATTTTCACAGCATCGCCGTCTTCAAACAGAATCAGATTTCTGTTCTGAACTTTTTCTTCCTTGCCGCCGCCTTTTTCTTCTGCACCTGTTTCAATGTTTGCTTCGCCGTCGAACACATAAAAGATGACTGTCGCACCTTTCTTTGTCTTCTGTATATACTCCTTTTCAGGAGGAATACTGATGTCATAGTATTCGGGAGACGTAACGACATCAGTTACCGGCCCTGTAATCCCTTCGTATGTCCCTGCTATTACTTTTACGACAGTTCCGTCGTCCTTCTTTACTTCGGGAATATCTGCGGCGGTAAAACCGCGGTACCGGGGATGCATCATTTTGTCTTCTGCAGGCAGATTTGCCCATAGCTGGAAACCGTACATTGCGCCGTCGGAACTGCCTTCCGGCATTTCCTGATGATATATGCCGCTGCCCGCCGTCATCCACTGAATGTCGCCGGCTCCGATAGTTCCTTTGTTACCCATGCTGTCTTCATGGGTAATGTTTCCTTTGAGCACATATGTTATAGTTTCAATTCCGCGGTGCGGATGCCAGGGAAAGCCCTTTATATAATCAGAAGGGGTGTCCGATCTGAAATCATCGAGCAGAAGGAACGGATCGTACTGATACGGATCGTCGAATCCTATAGCCCGCTGAAGATGAACTCCTGCACCCTCGATAACCGGATGTGCCTTTACGATTTTCCGTATATTTCTGTACGTGTGCATATAGATTTCCTCGTATACTGAATAGTTCTTTCTAGTATTCAGTATAACCCTGTTTTTGTATGATACAATATTTAAAAAGCAGTATATTTACCAGTAAGAAGATATAGTATGAATGGAAATGCCGTTACAAGAGGTACTATGGGTATGAAAAGCGAATCGAATCTTTTAATTCTGCTGCAGTCAATGGAACCTGAACTTGATGCTGAAGAATATATATTCTGTTCAGGTGCAGCCCCTGTGCAGAAAGGTGGAGTATTAGATGCATGGGCTGTAATAACAGAACCCGAAGGAAAAACTTTCATATTGAAGAAAAAGAATGCTGATGAAATCGGAATTTCCTATGAATCTGTGTTTAAAAAGATTACCCTTAAGGTATATTCGAGTCTTACAGCGGTTGGTCTGACTGCCGCTGTAGCTTCGGGACTTGCCGCGTATGGAATAAGTGCCAATGTCGTTGCCGGCTATTATCATGACTATATATTTGTGCAGCGCGAGAAAGCATCTGCGGCAGTAAAATGCCTGAAGGAACTCACAGCATCAGTGCCGCCTGTATCTGCCGGTTCAGCAGCAAAACAGTAATCAGATGAAGAAAAACGACTGTATCAAACCTGTTGTCGGGATAATCGTATTTTTTGCAGTTATGACAGCTGTCACCATTGCTGCCTGTCCTTATATTAAACGGCTCGCGGATCCTTCTGTGCGGGAAAAATTTACAGCATGGATATATTCTCGTGGTGTGGCAGGCTGGTTTATCGTCTTCGGAATGCAGGTGTTTCAGATTGTTGCAGCGTTTATCCCCGGCGGACCGGTAGAAGTAGCAGCCGGTGTGCTTTACGGCGGTTTCGGCGGCCTTTTTACCTGTCTTGCCGGCAGTATAGCTGCATCCTTTTTTATATTTACACTGTCGAAAAAAATAGGAACTCCTGTTGTAGAAAAGTTATTTAATCGGGCCGAAAGAGAACGTTTTTCCTTTCTGAAAGATTCCCGGAAACTGGAAGCAGTCGTATTCATCCTTTTTCTTGTCCCCGGTATGCCGAAAGATATGCTTACGTACATTGCAGGAACGACACCGATGAAAACATCCCGGTTTCTCTTTATATCATCCATTGCCCGAATTCCGGCTCTTGCACTGTCGACTTTTATAGGTTCAACGGTACGTCATGGTGAATGGAAAAGTACTGTCGTTATTTTTGCCGTAGTTGCCGTTACCGGGATACTCGGAATTTTATTCCGGGACAGACTTATAAATTTCAGCAGGATGATCGGAAAGAAAATAAAATACGGAAATCCAGAAGAGTAATTCAGTCGATAACATAAAGATCTATAAAATAGAGTATGTATTCTATTTTATAGACAGTATTTCATTATTATAATATATTGAGTACATACTCTAATTGTATCAAAAGGTAAGATATAGAAAATGAAATACTTTTTTAGAGACAGACATTTTGAATATCAAGTACAGCGGGCTGTTGGAGCGGCATCTGCCGGGCAGGCAGACACTGCTGAGGTTATTGAGATTTGCCGTCATATCCGGAG
Source organism: Treponema sp. (assembly GCA_041669845.1). Taxonomy (GTDB): domain Bacteria; phylum Spirochaetota; class Spirochaetia; order Treponematales; family Treponemataceae; genus Treponema_D. Next base: position 6,803 of record JBAYAJ010000099.1, on the reverse strand, counting down.
CGGAGACTGTGGCAGCTGGTACAGGGAATGGAAAAAAGCGGCGGACAGAATCAGGGAATTTGGTGTACAAAGTCTGAAGAAAGGTTATGCTGTTACAGCATCGGAATCTTTTTTACGGGCAGCGTCGTATTATCGTGCTGCCGAATTTTATCTGTATGGCAGTAAAACAGAGGAAGTATGCGAAATTCATGCTCTTGCTACGAAATGTTTTAATAAAGCTGCAGAATACATGCCGGCGGATATAAGCGCAGTATGCATACCATTTGAAGGAACGACTATTGCTGCTCATTTTTACCGGGCTCAAACAAAATCACCTGCACCAACTGTTATTGCGATGACAGGTAACGACGGAACGAAGGAAGAATTGTATGCAATCGGAACAGGGGCTGTAGCAAGGGGAATGCACTGTATTGCTTTTGACGGTCCGGGACAGGGGGAAAGTTACCGGCTGCAGGGCATACCGTTCAGATATAACTATGAAACAGTCATTAAAGCTGTTATAGATTATCTTGTCCACGATCAGTCAGTCGATAAGTCTCGTATCGTTTTATGGGGAGAAAGTATGGGCGGATATTTTGCTCCCCGGGCAGCTGCTTTTGAAAAAAGAATAGCTGCATGTATTGCCAACAGTGGTTTATATGACTGTCTTGGTTTTTCGCCTGCAACGTTGACAAAGAGGTCAGAACTGCTTGCATTCGTTGAACACCATAAAGTTTTGTTTAATAATACTGTACATTTTCTGATGAAGTGCAGTACATCGTTCGACTGGCGGTTCAGGCACGGCTGTGCATCGTTCGGTGTTAAGACTCCTGCCGATTATTTTCTGGGATTAAAACAGTTTTGTCTGTCAGATACTGTACAGAACATTAAGTGTCCGGTTCTTGTTACTGCAGATGAGAACGAAGTAAAAGCACGCAGAGAGCAGCCTCAGATATTATACAATGCGCTTTCCTGCCCGAAAACGTATCTTTTCTTTTCCAATACAGAGGGTGCAGGCAGTCACTGTGAACAGGGATGCAGGCTGTATGCCAACGGTAGAATATTCAATTGGATAGAAAAAACACTCTCTGTATTATCCTGAATACGAATATTGCAGCTGTGTGCCGGATTTTGTACAATAAAGATATGATGCAGGAAAAGAATAGAGTTCACAGGCCTAAGCAGAAACGAAGTGAGGAAACGCAGAAGAAAATACTGGCGACAGCCAGGAAACTTTTCTGCCGTGACGGCTATTATCAGACGACGACGAACAATATAGCTGCCGAAGCCGGTATTTCAGTTGGGAACCTTTATTTTTACTACCCGAATAAAAAAACAATATTCATGAATATAATCAGTGACTACAGTAAATCGTTTCTGGAAATACACGAATCTTTTCGTTTTAAACTTGAACAGGGAAAAACAGATTCTGAATCATTTCTCCGCAGTTTTACCGAATCTGTCGTTAAAAATCATGAACGTGAAAAAGAACTGAACAGAGAGTTCATGATCGTAAGCTGTAAAGATCCCGACGTCGCTTCTGTTGCCCGGAGCATGGAGAAACGGACACTGGAGAGTATTACAGATTTTCTTTCGTCCGTAGATACCCTGCTGCGTGTAACAGACATCCGGAAGGCTGCTGAAGTGGTCTATACGTTTATCGATGCTGCAGCGCACAGAATTCTTTTTTCTGATTTATCGGATGAAGACAGTGAACGTCTTATTTCGGGAAGTGTAGAAGCTGTCTGTCTGTATCTGTTCAAGTAGTTCGGCTGCAATAGTCGGTGGACGGACAGAAGTAATTTTATATACTATTTATGGAGAATTTAGCTGTGCAGTTTGATTATTATCATGTTGATTCATTTACAACGGAGCCGTTTAAGGGAAATCCCGCAGGCGTATGTCTGCTTAAGGATTATCTGCCGGATGCTGTTCTTCTGGGAATTGCACAGGAGAACGGACTTGCAGAGACGGCTTTTGTAAAAAAAAACGGAGATACGTTCTGTATCAGGTGGTTTACGCCGGAGATCGAAATGGATTTGTGCGGACATGCAACACTTGCTTCCGCATATATCATAAAAAAATTTGTTGACCCCGGCTGTACGGACATTCTGTTTGAATCAACCGCAGGAGAACTTGCCGTAACATTTGACGGGCAGCTTATACGGATGGATTTTCCCAGCCGTATGCCGGTTCCTGCCGTGCTGCCGGAAGAAATTTATGAATCGCTCAGCATAAAGCCTGCGGAAGTTTACAAATCCAGAGATTATGTGCTGCTTTACGAATCCGAATCTGATGTCAGAAATATAGCTGTAGACAGAATTCTGTTCGACAGAGTAAATCTTGGAACCGGCGGTGTGTGCGTAACGGCGGAAGGGCAGTCGTTCGATTTTGTCTCACGGTTTTTTACACCCCGGGCGGCAATTCTTGAAGATCCGGTAACAGGTTCAGCTCATTGTTCGCTGATTCCTTTCTGGAGTGAACGGCTTGGAAAACAGAAAATGACGGCTCTTCAGGCGTCGGAACGAAGCGGTATTTTATATTGTGAGAATGGGCAGAATAACCGGGTATTTATTGCCGGGAACGCGCGGTTATACAGCAGGGGTACAGTCGAAATTGATATATAAAACTGCCTCCGGAAAAACCAGAACCCGTCATTTTTTCTGATTATCCGTACTAATATCCCTTAACATCAGGACAACTCTCAGCAGGTATATCGCCGGGTGAAAGCTGTACCCCCAGAACTTCTTTAATGATCAGCCCTGATCACATTCGACGCCTGCTTTCTTTTCAATCATACGTACTGATACTGCATGGAAACCGTATGTCGAAAAAAGCTTCATTGATTCCTGTAGAATTTTGTCTTTATGAAAGCAGAAAGTGTACAAATCGTTATCCGTTTGTGGTCCGGTTGCGGTCTGCGTTCTTTGATTATGGCTTGCAAGCCATAACTAGACCCCGGCAGACAAACTGCCGGGGTCTAGTTTTTAATGTTAAGTTACAGGCAGCTTAGTCCAGTTCGAATGCGCCTGTGTACAGCTGGTAGTATTTACCTTTCTGCGCAATCAGTTCGTCGTGGCTTCCCCGTTCAATGATGCGTCCGTGGTCAAGTACCATGATAATATCGGAATTCCGGACAGTGGAAAGCCGGTGCGCTATGACGAAAACCGTTCTTCCGTCCATGAGTGCGTCCATGCCTTTCTGTACAATGGCTTCCGTCCGCGTGTCGATGGAGGATGTCGCTTCATCGAGAATCATAACCGGAGGATCGGCAACTGCCGCACGTGCAATGGAAATGAGCTGCCGCTGTCCCTGTGAAAGTCCGCTGCCGTCGCCTTCAAGAACAGTATTGTACCCGTCAGGGAGCATGCGGATAAAATTATCCGCGTTTGCAAGTTTTGCCGCCGCAATACATTCGTCGTCGGCCGCGTCGAGTTTTCCGTATCTGATGTTGTCCATAACAGTTCCGGTAAAAAGATTTACGTCCTGCAGAACAACGCCGAGCGACCTGCGCAGATCGGGTTTTTTGATTTTATTGATGTTGATATCGTCGTACCGGATCTTACCGTCCGCAATATCGTAGAACCTGTTGATAAGATTCGTAATCGTTGTTTTTCCGGCACCTGTCGCACCGACAAGTGCTACCTTCTGTCCCGGTTTTGCCTGAAGCGTTATATTATGCAGGACAAGTTCATCATCTTCGTAGCCGAAGTCGACATCGTCAAAAACAATTTTTCCAGCCATCTGTGTATAGGTAAGGGTACCGTCCTGATGAGGATGTTTCCATGCCCACATTTCAGTCCGTTCGCAGCATTCGGTAAGGTTTCCGTTTTCCATTTTTGCGTTGACAAGAGACACGTAACCTTCATCTTTTTCACTGTTTTCATCAAGAAAATCAAAAATACGGGATGCACCGGCGAGCGCCATGACGACCATGTTGAACTGCATGGAGACCTGTCCGATCGGCATAATGAAACTTCGGGATAATGTAAGAAACGAAACAATAGTACCAAGCGAAAGCACACTTATACCTGCCAGGCCCGGATTCTGTACTCCTGCTATTCCTGCAGCGCCGCCGATCATGGCAAGAAGAACGTACAGAAGATAGCCCATGTTGTTTACAACGGGCATGGTGACGTTTCCGTAAATATTCGCCTTCGTCGAACTGTGGCACAGTTTTTCATTTTTACTGTCGAAAGTTTCTTTTGCCTTTTCTTCATGGCAGAATACTTTCACGACTTTCTGGCCGTTAATCATTTCTTCTATATAACCGTCTACTTCTGCGATCGCTTTCTGCTGTTCCATAAAATGTCCGCCGCTTTTTCCAACAAGGAATTTAATGACCTTCATGAGGATGAACGTAAAGACAACGACGAATGCCGTCAGCACAAGGCTCAGATACAGCATGGAAAGAAATACCGTTACGATAGTTATGACCGAAGAAAACATCTGCGGTAAACTCTGCGACAGCATCTGCCGGAGGGTGTCTGTGTCGTTCGTGTAATAACTCATGACGTCGCCGTGACTGTGCGTGTCGAAGAATTTTACCGGAAGTGACTGCATGTGCGTGAACATTTTGTCCCTGATCTTTTTCTGTGTACCTTCCGCTATGACGACCATAATTCTGTTATAGAACAGCGTCGCAAGTACACCTCCCAGGTATACGCTTCCCATAAACGTAAGAGCTTTGAGCAGGCTGGAAAAATCGGGATTGACCTTCCCCAGCAGCGGCAGTATGTATTTGTCGATCAGCACCTGAAGGAAGAGCGAGGCGGATACGTTTGCCGCGGCGCTTAAAATTATAAAAATGACAACCAGAACAAGCTGCAGCCGGTATCCGGCCATATATGAAAGGAGCCTTTTTATAGTTCCCGGTTTAAACCGCTGCACCGGATGTTTTCCGGACGGCGGAAATTTTCCGTCTGTATGTGTCGTTTTCGTGTTATTCATGGACAGCCTTCCCTTTATTCTGAGATTCGTAGACTTCCCGGTAGATGCTGCTTGTTTTGAGCAGTTTTTCGTGTGTTCCCACTGCACTTATTTTTCCGTCGTCCATAATGATGATTTTATCGGCATCCTGAACGGACGTGACGCGCTGGGCTATAATAATTTTTGTCGTTTCCGGGAGTTGTTCCCTGAATGCCTTTCTGATCAGAGAATCAGTTTTAGTGTCGACTGCGCTTGTTGAATCGTCAAGAATCAGTATTTTCGGCTTTTTCAGAAGGGCGCGGGCAATGCAGAGCCGTTGTTTCTGTCCGCCGGAAACATTCGTTCCTCCCTGTTCAATGTACGTATCGTATTTGTCGGGAAATTCCTGTATAAAGCTGTCCGCCTGGGCAGCTCTGCATGCTTCAACCATTTCTTCATCAGTTGCGTTTTCGTTTCCCCAGCGCAGATTGTCCCTGATTGTTCCGGAGAAGAGGATGTTCTTCTGCAGAACCATGGCGACCTGATTCCGGAGTGATTCTATATCATATTTTCTTACGTCTATACCGCCAACGGTGACTTTTCCGTCAATGACATCGTACAGACGCGGAATAAGCTGCACAAAACTTGATTTTGAAGATCCTGTGCCGCCAAGAATGCCGACAGTCTGTCCTGCCTCAATTGAAACAGATATGTTCTGCAGAACAGGTTTACCGGCTTTCCGCACGTAAGCAAATGTAACATTTTCAAATGTTACCGAGCCGTCCCTTACTGTGTGAACCGGAGCCGCACAGTTTTCAAGATCGCTCTTTTCGTTCAGCACTTCGACAATACGTTCCATCGATGCGCGGGAAACAATAATCATAACGAACACCATGGAAAGCATCATAAGACTCATCAGAATCTGCATGGTATAGGTGATAAGCCCCATAAGATCGCCGGTCGAAAGGCCTGCTGCAGGATTATTATTCGAAGCGACGATTGCTTTCGCGCTGAGCCATGATATGAGGAGCATAGCCGCATAGACGCAGAACTGCATGAGCGGTGCGTTGAAGGCAAGTATCTTTTCCGCTCTTGAAAAATCCCTGTAAATCCAGTCTGAAATTGATCCGAATTTCTTTTCTTCAAACGCTTCCCTCGTAAAGGATTTTACGACACGAATTCCCCTTAAGTTTTCCTGCACGACATTGTTCAGTTTGTCGTACGTTCTGAATACCCGTTTGAAAATGGGATGTACATACGACGCGATGAAAACAAGACCGAATCCGAGAACAGGGATGATAATAAGAAAAATAAAAGCTATACCGGCATCGATTCTGAACGCCATGATAAGCGCAAAAATCATGATAAAAGGACTTCTGAATGCCGCACGCAGTATCATCATATATGCGTTCTGTATGTTCGTTACGTCGGTTGTAAGCCTTGTTACGATACTTGCTGTGGAAAACCGGTCAATATTGGAAAACGAAAAATTCTGGACGGTATAATACATATCATGGCGGAGATTTTTTGCAAAACCTGCCGCTGCAATTGATGCACTCCGTCCTGCAAGAAAGCCGCTGAGCAGCGATAATCCTGCACAGACAACCAGTATAAGACCGAGTTTATATACGACACTCATATTTTTTTTATAAATGCCGTAATCAATAAGGTAAGCCATAAGCGTCGGAATGATAACTTCCAGAATCGATTCGAATACGACGTATACGGGGGTAAGAATTGAATCCTTTTTATACTCCCGGATACTCTCCATAAGTTTTTTTATCATCATATACTCCTAAAAACTCCGCGTCAGCGGTGCGCCAGGGATGGCGCATAGTATAGTTTTTGAGAAACAAAAACTATAGGTTATAAAAGTACAGGAGGTACTTTTATAACACAAACTCCTAAAAACTCCG
>JBAYAJ010000098.1:0-9407 GCA_041669845.1 Treponema sp. | reverse complement strand
ATCTGCGTCAGAACAAAAAGCTGAACGTGTAAAACAGGATGCAATTAGAGAAGCTGAAGCACAGAAAAAAGAAATTTTGCTCAATGCAAAAGATGAACTCATTCGGGAACGAAACCAGCAGGAACGGGAAAACAGAGACCGCCGGGCTGAAGTACAGCGTTATGAGGCCCGTGTAACTAAAAAGGAAGAACTTCTTGATCAGCGGGCAGCTGAATTCGATAAGAAGGACAAAGACTTTGCCGACCGTACGGCTGTTCTTGCAAAAAGAGAGGCTGCTGTCCAGACCCAGGAAGAAGAGTACAGAAAAGAGCTGGAACATATTTCCGGCCTTTCCCAGCAGCAGGCAAAAGATCTCATTATCAAAGATCTTGAAAACGAAGCCCGTCATGATGCGCAGGTACTCCTGAATAAAATTGAGCAGGAAGCACAGCTTACTGCAGAAAAACAGGCCCGGGACGTACTGGTTACCACAATACAGCGCATTGCACCGGAAGTCACCAGCGACATCACCGTTACAACAGTCTCTCTCCCGAGTGATGAGATGAAGGGCCGCATAATCGGACGGGAAGGACGTAACATACGAACGCTTGAAACGCTCACAGGTGTAGATATCATCATAGATGATACACCGGAAGCGGTTGTTATTTCATGCTTTGACCCGGTACGCAAGGAAATTGCAAAGGAATCTCTTGAACGGCTTATTTCAGACGGGCGCATTCACCCTGCCCGTATTGAAGAAATAGTGCAGAAGGTAACGCACGAAGTTCAAAACAAGATCTATGAAGAAGGTGAAAAAGTCCTGTTTGATCTCGGCATTCACAATATGAGCACCGACGGAGTAAAAGCACTGGGACGTCTGTATTTCCGTACAAGTTACGGACAGAACGTACTTACCCACTCGAAGGAAGTTGCAATGATTGCTTCCATGCTTGCTGCAGAAATCGGAGGAGACAGAGAGCTGGCAAAACGAGCAGCCGTTCTCCATGATATCGGCAAAGGAGCGGAAAGCGACAGCGATCAGAATCATGCAGAAGTGGGTGCTGAAATGGCCCGCAAAATGGGAGAAGATCCCCGTGTCATCAATGCAATCGCTGCTCATCATAACGACGTTGAAGCGACAAGCATTGAAGCAATTTTTGTACAGATTGCCGATGCCATTTCCGCGGCACGTCCTGGAGCAAGACGCGAAACGATTGATAACTATGTAAAGCGGCTTGAAAACCTGGAACAGACTGCCGAAAAGTTCCCCGGTGTAGAAAAAGCATATGCTATTCAGGCCGGTCGGGAACTGCGCATACTTGTAGACAATGCGAAAGTCGCAGACGACGAAGTCAAAACACTTGCACAGAGTATTGCAAAGCAGATCGAATCGGATCTGCGTTATCCGGGAAGAATAAGAATTACGATGATACGTGAAACACGTATTGTTGAATATGCACGCTGATACCCAGTCAACTGTAATAAATAAAAAAGAGACCCATCATAAAAGGGTCTCTTTTTTATTTATTACTGAAAATATCTGTATAACAGGGTTTTTACTATAATTCAATCGAAACATACGCTGCAAAAATATTGTCGTACATGTCGCCGCCACGCGGCATGAAACGATAGTAAAAACCGAGTGCAGGTATATATTTCTGGTTAAGAAGCTTTGAGAAATCGAATTCAACACCAAGTCTGAAGCCGTTGCCCCACTTAGCATACGATGTTACACTGCCGGTTCCCGCCGTGTTGTAATAATCATTCCGACAGCCAAGAGCATATGCAGCGGATGCAGCAAAACCGCCGGAAAACGGATATACCTTTGCACCGACCAAAAATGCATAGTCAAAATGATATGAATACCAGTTGTCATTCCAAAGAAAATCTGCAAGCGTATCAGCACCGGTAAAAAGATGTATCTGATCGACAGGACTGTAAAAAAAATCACCGGTAAAACCTATTATAATCCGTTTGAATCCACTCATACCTGTAATAGAAGAGACAGAATCATTCGTTGTTCCACCATATACAGGCCCCCCCGATGCAATGCCTGCATCAAAACCGAACGGTTTTGTGCTTTCTGCAAAAAGAGGTGAAAGTGCCATTAATACTGCTGCAAAAATACAAGTTTTTTTCATCCGTACCTCTCATTTTAAATCAAATGCTTTATCAAGATCAGTTATATCGCTGCCATCTATATGGACAATACTCCCAAGTGCGCGGGCGGCTATAACAGATTCTGCCGCATAATCTGCAACTTCCATACGGTCGAACGCTTTTACAATTGTCGGTCCCGTTGTTACAAGGCAGGTATTTTTTACCAGAAGCACGGGACATGACTTTTCAAAAAGTGCGGCAGTTTTTGCAGGTGCCATAAAGAAATCCGTACGTAAAACAGTTTTCATATCCACGAGCACCATATATGTTTCAGGAATCAGTCTTGGATCAAACAAAGTACCGCTTATCGTAAACGCTCCCATATTCGGCGGAAGTGAACATGTAATTGATTTTATATCAGAATGACGACTGTAAACAAGCCCATGAAAATATGCGGTGCTGCCGGGTATTTTGCCTTCCTCACATCTACCGTCTTTTACACGAACAAGGTCCTGTACTTCAAGCCATTCTCTGTCCTTATCCGCAGGGGTAATAATAAATGAGCCGTCGGAAAGTACCGCTGAATACGTTCCCTGTGCACTCGTGAATAAATGCTGACGGCACGCTCTGTGTATATAAGAAATAAGATCCCGTCGTACAGCAGATTCCTCTGCCCCGGGAGCCTGCCGTTTGAACGTACCGTACGCCGGGAACGACGACGCCCCGCAGCTTAAAACAGAAGAATCATCCAGCGGTCCGAGGCGAAGTGCATTAAGCTCTATTTTTGCAAAATTTTCAAGCGCTTCAAAAATGCGGTATGATTTGAAAATATCTTCCGTACCTATACAGATACCGTGATTCTCCATCTCAACAGTATTGTAACCATCTTTAAACTTTTCGGAAATATAATCTCCCAGTTTCGTACTTCCGGGGACGGCATATGGTGCCATGACAATTCTGCCACAAAGCTGCAGTACCTCAGGAATAAGTTCTACATGCGGAATTTTCCGTACAAGAGAAAAGGTAATAACTGCAGGTGGATGCGCATGGAACACTGTTTTTATATCCGGCCGCATCCGGTACACGGACTGGTGAAACGGAAATTCCATTGAAGGTTTATGCGGGCCAATCACTTTTCCGTCTGCTCTTATGCACATTATGTCCGCACGCGTAAGGGAACCTTTATCGTAACCGCTTGGAGTAATCCAGATATCACCGTTTTCGTCGATTATAGAAAGATTTCCACCGGATGTACTTGTCATTCTGTTCAAGTACACCCGGCTCATCATAAGCACCAGTTTATCCGCAGGGTGCATCATTTCATATTTCATCAGTCTTTTACGGTAATTATGGCTCCAAGAACAAGCAGATGATACGCAAAAGCTTTGAGCCATTTGAGGACAGAAGTAATGTTTCCGGCCGGAAGAGCTCCCTGTTCAATAAAATCAATAAGGATGATCGAAGCTATCCATGCAATCATGATTATAATCATAAGGACAGTATCAATCGGGGCACTGAACGTCACAAACATCCGGAGCAGCAGAAAAATACCTGCAAGAACTTCAATAATTCCGAATACAATGCAGCATATCTGTGCGTTGTCTCCCTTTAGAACTGATTTTATTGCCACTGCAATTTCATTTCCGGAACTTCCCTGAAGCGTCCAGATACCGCTTACAAGAAAAAACAACCCAAGAGCTGTCTGTAAAAATAAATAGCCGATCGAATGTTCACGCTGTACTGACATATATGCAATCCTCCTGTAGACTGTTTTATAAACTGCCCGTGTAGATAACACGAAATGTCTGAAAAACAAGCTTTATATCGGGTGTAAAATCAAATCCGACTATAGAGCCTTCATCCTCAAGATATCCTTTATATTTTTCATGCCAGGCGTCAAGACTTTCATCTTCGCCTTCCTGCCGTGCCATTTCCCATGTTACTTCGTTAAACGGTACAAGTGTTACATCGGTAGTCTCTATAATACAACGAGGTCTCTCTGAACGGTCAAGAACTACATACAACTCGCCAGTTGCAGGAAGAGGCTCGTTATCTGCCGCATATGCAGCATAACTTGTAAAAATTGCAGTTTTTTTTCCTGCAAGTACCAGAGAAATAAGTTCATCACCTACAAAACCGTGTGCCTCAAAATTCATGTCACCCGCACACTTCTCATCTTTATCCCGCCCGGTTGTTTCAAGAAACCGGTACCAGTAAACGTCTGCCGCACTCATTCTACCGTGTCCTCTGGAGCATAAGGATAAACGCAAGAATAAAAAAACAACCGGGGATTACACTGAACAGCATTGTTGCAAGAGGTATTCCGGCAACAGAAATCCCGCCGGGAATTATTATGCCGAATTCAACCATCATATCATATACAATACCTGCATATGAAGTGACGGCACCAGCTACAAGTGACATCCATGCAGCATCACGGGTTTTTGACCACAGCAATATGGCAAGAAATGCTGTTATGCCGCCCAAAACGAGTTTTATTACAAAAAGCAGTAAATCTGACTGTACCATAATAAATTACACCTCAAAAGGAGAATTTTTAAGTTTTGTAAATACACCCTTATCTGCGCCGAAAGGAACTATCGACGGTACATTATAATCAGGACTGACGACCATTTCACAGTCAAGACAATGCAGTATGAATGCTCCGTAGTTCTCTTCTTTTACCTTCGGGTACAGGTATGGTCCTTTACGTGTCCAGTATTTTATAAGTACAGTATCGTAACCGAACCAGTTTTTTTCTTCACGAAACTGAAGAGCTGCAATCATATCGTAGAATGAACGGGTAACAGCCGCCGCAAGTGCCCCCGGAATACGCGCATTCTCCGGAACTGCCATTCCCGAAGCAGAATATGATTCGACAGATTCGGGTTTTACCGCGACAAAAAATAAAGGAGATGACCATGGCAAAGGCGGTACAACAATTACGGCATCGACCGTCCGCCAGTCAATACCTTCCTGATTCCAAGGCCTCCAAAACGATGTGCTTTCTTTTGAAAAAGCAAGTGCAGCATTCAATGCCCTCATACGATCGGTGAACGTAAATAAAATGCGTTCCCCTGCCAGAAGACTGCTTACCGCCTTTCCCAGACGGGCAGCAGCATCTGTATCGAAACTGCCTGTAAGCCCTCTGTTCATCGTATTCTTGAACAGAGTAAACGAAGGTCCGCCCCCCCACCCTAAAATGGCCCGTCCGCCTTCCTGATACATATCGGTAAGACGGATTCCTTTGCGTGTATACAAAAAACATCCGCGTGCACGCTGTACTGTACCATAACGGAGCGTAATTTCAGATGCTAAAAAATCCACTGTTGACATTAGTATAAGTATAGCAGAAAAAAAGCTTTTCTGCTATCGAATAAGATCAAACAAAATTATTTCTGCAAAAAAAAACAAAGTATGATATCATTGTTATATGAAAGAAAAAGGTACATCTATGGGAACAAAGCAGCTTAAAAATCAAGTTCATACCATTACTTTTACCATACTAGTCGGCATTCTGGTTGCTTTATTTTTTTCCCTCTGTACATTTTCCCTCAGAATAATCAAAAGCAGTACAACAGATCATTATGAAGCAGACTGCATACATCTTGCAGATGCATACTCATATGCCTTTTCCGAACTTATAGACAAATATCTTTCCGACCTTAAAAGTTTTTCTTCTTCGGATATATTTCATTATGGGACAAAAGAAGAGATTACTTCATGGATTATGAGTCATGACAACAGGCGTCCTTCGTATTTTTTAAATTTCTTTTATGCAGATAAAAGCGGAGAACTGATTTCTTCAACTAAACTTTCTGCAAACATCAGTGACAGAGATTATTTCAAAAAAATAATATATAAAGGATATGAAACCGCAGTCGATGACGGAAGCGTATCCCGGGCAACGGGAAAATTTGTTTTGCATGCAGCGCGTGCCGTATACAATGATAAAAAAGAATTACTCGGACTTATAGGCGGGGAGGTAGAGTTAACAACATTCCAAAAAATAGTCAGCAGCATAAAAATAGGAAAAAGCGGATATGCATTTATTATTAATTCAACAGGAAACTTTATCTCGTATCCGGATAAAAGAATGCTTTTTAAAAAAAATAATTCGTCGGTTACATCGAATTCTGAAAATACAGTTGCATATATGCTCAGACTTCAATCCGGATATGTAAAAGCTGTCTCAATTACAGGTGTTCCTGTTTCCATTGCATTCGAACCCATAAAAAACACTTCCTTTATTCTTGGAATTTCCATTCCCGACTCAGAAGTACGGGATTTATACAATTCGGTACAAAAAGCACAGATATATGTTTCCTTAATAATGCTTCTGGGCATTCTTGTCAGTATTTCAATCGAACTGCAGGTGCATCATCTGCAGAGTGAAAAATTAAAGAAAGAGGCCGACTACGATAAGCTGACGTCTCTTATTACCCGTCAAAAATTCGAACAGCTTTCAGAGCAGCTTATTAAAAAAAATCCTCAGCGTCAGTTTATATTTATAGACGCCGATATCCGCGGATTCAAAATATTAAATCAGACATACGGCAAAGAAAAAACAGATGAAATGCTTGTTCTTTTTTCAACTGCATTGAAAACCGCTGTAGAGGACTACACTGGATATATCTGCAGGGGATATGCCGACAGATTCTACGGACTTTTCGTAATAAGCGACGAACATAATGCAATGAGAATTTTCCGGAATAAATTAAACGAAATCAGCAGACAGATAAAAGAATCGGATATCGTTTTTTATATGAAATTCGGTATAGCTTTCTCAAAAAAGAATGAACAGGATGTTTCGGTTCAAACACTCACTGGAAAAGCGTCGTTTGCAAAATCGACAATCAGAAATAATCTTTTGTACCAGTATGCGGTATTTACACCCCAAATGCAGTTACAGATTAATGAAGAAAGAGAAATTGAAAGCCGTATGGAAAAAGCGCTTTTAAACAGAGAGTTTTTTGTAATATACCAGCCGAAAATTTCTTTAAAAACAGAAAAAATTATAGGTGCAGAAGCTCTTGTACGCTGGAATAATCCGAAATTTGGTATTATGCCTCCGGCAAAATTCATTCCGACGTTTGAAAAGAATGGTTTTATAGTTAACCTTGATTTTTATGTATACGATCAGGTCTTTCAATTTCTACAAAAGCAGCTTGACGAACACAAACCTGTCGTTCCGATTTCGTTGAATATGTCGCGTAACCATACTAATCCGGAAAGATTTATGTCGCGGTTCAACGCTATATTCAAAAAATATACTATCCCGCCGTCTCTGGTAGAGATTGAAATTATAGAACGGACATCAGAAACTGGTAAGCTTATGCTTCTTGAAACAACAAAGCTGCTCCATAAACATGGTTTCAATGTCGCAATGGATGACTTTGGAAGCGGAGAATCGTCTCTCAATATGCTCAGCAAAATTCCTGTCGATATACTTAAATTTGATCAGACATTTCTTAATCCGAGTAACTATACAGAAAAGACAACAGGTCTTATCACAAAACTTGTAGAGCTGGGAAAACAGCTTGATAAAGAAACGGTTTTTGAAGGTGTTGAAACTAAAGAACAAATAGATTTTCTAAAATCGATACACTGCGATCAGGTTCAGGGATTTTATTATTCCCGGCCGCTTAAAGAAGATGATTTTGTTAAGTATGTTTCAGAGCATATATAATAAGCGCCCCGGAAAAACACCTGCAGAAGCTGTCAAAAACGGAGCAGCTCAAAACAGCAACAACACACGCTTATAGATGCAGGATGGACACCCGTATTCCGTACAGAAATTAAATTTCCGACAGTTTCTTCTGTACGAGTTCCGTTGCCTGTCCGGGATTTGCTTTTCCATGAGACTCTTTCATAACCTGCCCCATAAGCCAGCCGGCAACATTCGTTTTGCCGCCCTTATAATCTGCGACTGCCTTGGGATTTGCAGCGATGACAGAGTCAACAACTTTTTCGATTGCACCTGTATCGCTCACCTGTTCCATGCCTTCTTCTTTAATAATTACTCCGGGCATTTTGTCGGTTGCAAGCATTTTCTCAAATACTATTTTCCCCTGCTTGCTCGTTATCTTATTCTCCTCAAGAGCGTCCGCAAGACCGCGGATATGAGCAGGAGTCAGCTTTATATCGGAAATCGTCTGCTGCTTTTCGTTAAGAACAGCAAGAAGATCTGTCAGAATGAGATTCGCAACACGTTTCTGACTTTTTGCGCCTTTGACAGCTTCTTCGAACCAGAGAGAAAGTTCGCGTGTCGATGTAAGTGTTTCCGCGTCGAATTCTGAAAGATTATATTCTTTTATAAAACGGACACGCTTTGCTTCCGGCAGTTCGCCGACAGCTTCCTTTGCTTTTGCAATAAGTTCTTCGCTTATGCTGAACGGTTTGATATCCGGTTCAACGACAAACCGGTAGTCTACAAAAGAATTTTTTGTACGCTGGACGACAGTCTGCCCTTTTACCTCGTCCCATCCCATCGTTACTTTAAATCCAGGATTAAATTCCTGACGGTCAGTCTCAAATTCCTTAAGCTGACGCTGTGCCTCGTATGCACACGCATCCTTTATCGACCGGAACGAGTTAAGGTTCTTTATTTCGGAAATCGGCGTGTGATACAGTTTTCCATTCTCCCATACGTTAAGGTTGATATTGGCGTCGCAGCGCATGTTTCCTTCCTCAAGATTCCCCTTCGTAACTTTTACGTAGCGGAGAATTTCCTGAACAGTCTCCATAAAAAGTGCTGCTTCATCGGGACTTGTCATATCCGGTTTCGTAACAATTTCAACAAGCGGAGTGCCGCTGCGGTTATAATCGATGTAAGAATGTTTCCCCTCAAGATGAAGCGACTTACCGACGTCTTCCTCAAGATGTATACGTTCAATACGCACGCGGCGGTATTTATTGTCTATGATGCAGTTCTCCCCTTTAAAATTATCGGGCCGGAAAGCTTTTCCTCCCGGACGTTCTTCCTGTGGATAATGAATAAAAGGAAGGTCAACAAAACCATTCGTACAAAGCGGCATGTCGTACTGCGTAATCTGGTATCCCTTTGCAAGGTCAGGATAGAAATAATGTTTACGGTCAAATTTGGTAAAACGTGCAATCCGGCAGTTAAGAGCCTGACCGGCTACAGCGCCAAGTTCAACATATCCTTTGCTTACACGGGGCATTGCTCCAGGAAGTCCGAGACAAACCGGACAAACCCGCGTATCGGGCATACCGCCGTAACGGTTTTCACACGCGCAGAACGCTTTCGTTTTAGTGAGCAGCTGTGTATGTATTTCACAGCCTATTACAATTTCATATTTGTCTAT
>JBAYAJ010000097.1:0-9412 GCA_041669845.1 Treponema sp. | reverse complement strand
TTTCTCTGCCCATGCGGCAAATTCATCTATTCCGAACTGATTTGTTTCAACACTCGACCATGCGTACTCAAGGCGTTTCGGCCTTTCATTTTTGGGACCTATGCCGTCTTTCCAGTTATAACAGGACACAAAATTTCCGCCAGGATACCGGATCATGGGAACGCGCAGATCGTTGATAAGTTTCATAACATCTTTCCGGAACCCGTTCTCATCTGCCTGCGGATGCCCCGGTTCATATATTCCCGAATATACGGCTCTGCCCAGGTGTTCAATAAACGACGAATAGATATTCCTGTCTGTTTCGCCGACCGTATAATTTCTGTTACAAAGAAACTGTGCTTTTTTCATCCATTCACCTCACTGAAAAAAGTATACGGCAGGAAAAGGTACCCGTATATGGACGATTTATGGGAATTTGTGTATTTTTTTTATTTCCGTATCGCTATTACGTTTTTTTGTGTATTTTTTTGTTGTACAGTCCGCATATACAACTACATACATGATTTTTGTATGCTGATTATTAAAAATGCGTACAACTCAAAATTAACAGCTGTTTTCCTGACTTACGTTTGCATAGTCTGCCCCTGAAAGAAACGTCTGACTGGTATTTTTATTTGCTGCAACAGAGTTTAAAAATTTCAAGAGGTTTTGATCCGTCGGGCATGACAATCAACAACCTCGACCCAAGGGGAGGTATGTTGTTCTCTAAAGGTATTGCAGTCGGGATTTAATACCCTTCATACGCCCCAAGGGGTGGGGTATTAAACCCTCCGCACGCATAACGCCTGCCGCTGCCGGCGTTATGCAATGACGGCATAAAATACATTACACCTCTGATTATACCGGTCTTGCCGGAACAATCGATACTTATTATTATAGTATAGGAGAAGAAACCGGTATGAGGGAAATAAGTACATACAGAACGAATATTCAGAAATATTTATTCACACAAAAAAAAAGTATGAAAAAATGAAAACTGATGTAAACAACAACAAAGAACGTATACGCGAGTATAATTGTGCAATGTTCAAAAACAGTGCATTACTGCTTTTCCTGCTGATGACACTTCTTGTTATTTTTACTTTTTTTTTCTCTGAATTAAAAAGAGGAAGGATTGTTTATTTTATATCTGCAGTCAGCGGCGGACTGATGTATCTTTTTGCATTTCTTTTTCTGGAAAAACGTACAATCACACCGCTTCCTTTTCATTATATTCTGTATACAATTTCTCTGTGGATGGCATGCGAAGACACTTTCTTTCTAAATAGCGCAGAAGGATCGGCGGTCGCCTTTTGTGGTATAATTCTTATTTTTTCAATACTGACGATCGACTATTTCTATCGCATCAATATTTACATTATCGGAGTAACAATTATCTTTGTTCTATGTGCATACTATTTCAAACCTAAGCTGAGCGCCTTCAGCGATATTACAAACTCGATTCTCTTCTGTATTCTGTCTATCACGATCGGACGAATATCACGCGAGTCAAAAATTTCTGATTTCGAAAACCAGCGTATATGCCGGATAGAACGAAATTTCGACACGCTTACCGGCATACCGAACCGCCGCAGTCTTTTTGAAGCTCTGGCTGAATCCGAAAAAACAATATGTCCAGATCCGTATACCGGAGCTATCATGATAGACATCGACAACTTCAAAACATATAACGATACATACGGTCATCAGGCTGGAGACAAAATTCTGAAACAAATTGGATGTTTTCTAAGGGATTACGGGGTTGATTTTAAATTCGATATATTCAGGTACGGCGGTGAAGAATTTCTTGCTATGATAAGAGATTCAGACGACAGCAGACTTACTACACTTGCAGAAAATATTGTCAAAACAATCAGAGACCTTAAAATTCCATATAAGGTTTCACAACCAAAAATAATCACCATAAGTGCAGGCTGCTCTTTTCTGAAAGAAGACGGTCACAGGCACTACGAAAGACTTATACAGCAGGCAGATACTGCACTCTATTCAGCAAAAAACTCGGGACGTAATCGGGCTGCCAGATATATAAATGATTAAGCCGTAAAAAACATGTACTTATTAATATACTTTACTGCCGGCAGTATGATATGATACTGTTATATTGAGAGGCATCTTTTATGACGTACAATATTATCCGAACCGACGGAACAAACAAAGATTTTATTGAATTGTGCAGGATGCTTGATGAAAATCTTGACGAAATTGTCGGAAAAAAATTCCAGCGTTCACAGTATGCACCGTATAATACGCTGGAAAACATTCATCATGTACTTATCGCTTACGACGGGACAAAAGCAATTGCCGGAGGAAGTTTTAAGGAATACGACAAGGAAAACGCTGAACTGAAGCGCGTTTTCGTACAAAAAGAGTACCAAAGACAGGGAATCGCCAAAAATCTTGTGCTCTCTCTTGAGCGCTGGGCTGTTTCCTGTGGATACTCACAGATGATTCTGGAAACAGGAGAACCTCTTACCGCTGCAATGTCCCTGTACCGTAATCTTGGTTATTCTGTTATTCCTAATTATGGTCAGTACCGTGATATGAAAAACTCCATCTGTATGGAAAAGAAACTGTATCCGCCTGCATTCGTTTCTTCCGGAGACGGCAGACTCGACAAGCAGCTTGAATTTATTGCAGAAATAGACAAGATGACACATATTCTGCGCCATACACTTCATATAGACGGTTCCGGACGTGAAAATGATGCCGAACATTCGTGGCATCTTGGTGTTATGGCGATGCTTCTCGGCGAATACGCAGATGACCGCACCGATATCAACCGTGCAATAAAGATGGTACTTGTACATGACCTTGTGGAAATATATGCAGGAGATACGTTCGCCTATGATAAGGCCGGCTATACAACGAAAGTACAGCGGGAGAAAGAGTCTGCAGACAGACTGTTTTCACAACTTCCTGAGGACCAGGGAAAAGCTATACGCTCATTATGGGAAGAATTCGACGCCGGGCAGACGGCCGATGCCAGGTTTGCCGCATGTATGGACCGTATACAGCCGTTTCTGCACAATACACTTACGAATGGTACGACATGGCAGGAAGGACATGTCCGTAAGTGCGACGTACTGATTCATATGGCACCCATAAAGACATATATGCCCCGTCTCTGGCCATGGATAGAAGCAAATATCGATAATGCCTTTGAAAACGGCTGGCTTAAAATCTGATACGACAGTATGTCCATTATTGAAAAAGAAGTTATTGTAAAAAACCTTCTCACAAAATCAAATCTTCCTGCCACCGATTATGTTATTAATCCATATACCGGGTGCCCACATGCATGTAAGTACTGCTATGCAAGTTTCATGAAGCGTTTTACCGGACATACGGAAGCATGGGGATCGTTTATAGACATAAAACGGTGCAGTAAGAAAATCGATATAAGAAAACTTTCTGGAAAGACGGTATTTCTGTCTTCTGTGACGGACTGTTATAATAAATATGAAGAAAAGTACCGGTGTACCCGGGATATTCTTGAGCAGCTCATTCCCGCAGATGCGTATGTGAGTATTTCGACAAAATCAGACCTGATTCTCAGAGATATCGATCTTTTAAAGCAGTTCAGGCATCTTACTGCCGCTATGTCCGTAAACACGCTGGACGAGACGTTCCGCAGCGATATGGACAATGCCTCTCCTGTTGTAGACAGACTTCATGCACTTAAAGTACTGCACGACAACGGTATACCGACGGTATTATTTATGTCGCCGATATTTCCGTATATAACAGACTGCCGGAAGATTCTGGAATGTTCACACGGGTTCATAGACGAATACTGGTTCGAAAACCTTAACCTGCGCGGACCGTATAAACCTGTTATTCTGGAATATGTGCGGTCCCATTATCCTCAGTATGCGGAGCAGTACCGGCGGATTTACAGCGAAGGTGATAATTATTACTGGAAAGCACTCACTCAAAAACTCAGCCAGTACTGTAGAATGCACGGTATACAATATAAAAATTATTTCCACCATTCGGCACTGGTACAAAAAAAGCATGACAGTGTAACAAAATAATTAAAATCTTTCATACAAGCGGTACCTGTATTTCCGTCAGCCATTCGTCCGGTGATTTTTTGTTCCAGACACCGTCTATTTCTGATTCGCGCGGACCATCCGAGGGAATGTAATTGTTTTCATCTATCCATTTAAAGAGCGCGCTGTAGGCGAAAGGCAGGCCTTCGTACGATCCTTTATGCATAACGCACGCCGCACGGGGAACGGCGTCGAGCGTTTTGAATTTGATTTTATCCGTTTCCGTACCAGCCTCACATACCGCTTCGCAGTACTCGAATTTAATATCAGTTTCTTTGTAGCATGTATCGAGGTACCTGATAAAAAAATACGGGGGATCATTTTTTACTTTTAAGCCGGGATTTGTCCGGTATACTTCTTCATCAATCTGCGGAATAAGTTTAAAAAAGTCACTGTAAAAATGAGCCGTCATACAGCAGCTGAATACGGTTATACGTGGCAGCGGCTTAACTACAATCTGATAATTAAGAGACGGATCTGACTGCAGGCAGTCAAGGTATGCATTGATTGATGCAAGCTGAGCCGCTGTTTCATGTATATTCTGCTCCAGCTTCTTTTTCTGTGCTGCAAGCAGTTTCCCCGCGTTCCTGCCAGCAAGAATGCACCTGATATCTTCAATGGAAAATCCGCACTGCCTGAGCGCTACTATCCGGTGCATTCTGAGCAGCTGCTCTGAATCATAATACCGGTATCCCGTTGCCGGATCAGTAAAAGCCGGAACAAGCAGTCCCTTTTCTTCGTAGAATCTGAGTGCTTTTACAGAGACTTTCGTTATGCGTGAAAAGAGACCGATACGGTACATGTTACCACCTGAATACTTTTACCGAAACAGCATAACATATGACAGCCACCGCTGCCAGTACAGAAAACCTGATGATGTCATACGGTCCTGTTATTCCGAGAGCTGCATCTGCAAGAAGCAGGTTTGCATGTGTCATCGGAAATATTTCCGCAGTAATACGGAGTGCACGGGGCAGCATCGCAAACGGAATCGTCGTTCCCGACAGAATGAGAGACGGAAAATAAAGCAGTGTGGATACCGAGTTGCACGTCTGAATATCGGGTACAAGCGCTCCTATAAAATTACCCATACTGTATATAACGAATATGTTGAACAGATAGATGAATATAAAACGCACTGGAGAAACGACGTGTACATGGAATACAAAATATGCGGCACAGGAGACAAGCGCGCACGAAACCAGTACAAAAACAACTTCAAGTATTGTATCGACGACAAGGAGCATAAACGGATTAAGCGGCGTCGCCTTGAACTGCCGGAGTATACCGTCATGCCGGTACTGGGCAAGTGTCGCCGGTATTCCCATGAACCCAGTTGCAAGAACAGCTATACCTGCAACTCCAGCATACGATGCCGTTAATTCCTCTTTTGAAACAAGCAGCCCTATGACGAACATAACCGCGACTGGTATTATAATACCGAATATAATAATATTGCCGTCACGGATAATAAGTTTAAGCTCGGTACTGAAAAGTGCTTTGAATGCATTGTTATTTCTCATTCTTCATCTCCGAATTTGTTAATAGATTTATCTTCATTTTCTTTTGCCATATACAGCAGAAAAAGATCCTCAAGGTTTTTCGAGTGGTGTTCTTCCATAAGCGACGAAGGTGTTCCTTCCGCGCATATTCTTCCCTGCTTCATGACAGCGATCCGCGTACACAGATATTCCACTTCGTCCATGAAGTGCGACGTAAGCAGAATCGTCATGCCGCCCTGCTGCAGTGATTTAATAACATCCCATACCGCATGCCGCGCTTTAGGATCAAGACCTGTCGTAAGTTCATCAAGAAACAGAACTTCAGGCTGCGGGATAAGTGCAAGCACAACCGACAGCCGCTGTTTCTGACCTCCAGAAAGCGCAGCTACCGGCATGTTCCGTTTCTGCAGCAGTCCGAACTTGTCCAGAAGTTCCGCATACGGCGCAGGCTTTTCGTAGAGCCCCTCATACAGAGAACACATTTCCCACACACGTATTTTGTCGGGAAATTTTGTCTGCTGTAACTGGATTCCTGTTTTATTCAGAAGTGCCCTGCGTGATGATGCTGATGTATCGGCCGGATTCATACCAAGCACGCTGATAGTTCCACTGCTGCATGTCTGAAGACCTGTCATGCATTCGGACAGCGTCGATTTTCCCGCTCCGTTCTCTCCGATTATTCCGAAAATTTCTCCCCTGTGTACAGAAAGACTTACATCTCTGAGTGCCTGAACTTCCGGCCGCGCATGTCTGCCGTGTCCTCCTGCAGGATACGTTTTTACAACGTTTCTTACCGTAATTACCTGTTCTGAAGATTCCATATTTCTCATACCTCCTGACTGTCTGCCATCCTACAGTCTGCCGTAAGTGGAGAGTCAATCGAATAGTGAAAGAATATGACTATGCTCAATTATTATCCTGCCTTTTATTGCTTTTATATGGCAGGTTTTATTTGTGCAGAGGAGTTAATACCGTGTCTCAGTCGCGATATTTGTTGATTCATGCATAAAAAAAGCCGGTCCATATTCAGAACCGGCTTACTGCATCAGTCTGTTACTTCCGTTTTACCGGGAGCCAGATACAGCTCTCGTAATCGGGTTTACTGCCATCATCATCCGAATACCACTCGATATTAAGAGATGTAGACATTTCATAATCGGGATTACCCGGCAGCCAGTTTTTAAATATCTCCGTATTGACCGCCTGAAGTGATCCGGGCAGTGGTCCGACACAGCGGAATTTTGCCCACTCAGCGGCAGGAATTTCAAGTACCCGCATTCCGGAAGGAATTGACCCCCCGTCGTATCTGCCTCCAATCATGTATGTAAACTTTTTCGTCTCCGGCTTGTCGTCGATGCATACACCGAATTCGCCGATCATACATTTTTCAATAACAGACTGAACCTGTTCCGGATTTTTGTGCTGCGTACAGTTTGTCATAAATTCGGTCCAGAACTTAGGTATTTCCCGGTATGAATCGTCTAAAGAGAAGTCCCGTTCCCAGCCGATTACTTTAAATGCATCCATCTTTTCAATCTTGAAATCCATTTCGCTTCCTCCCTGGATAACTATAGAAATTGTGAGCGGCAGAAACGGTTTTATTTTGTGTGCATCACCTTTCATCTGCATTGGTGATACCCCATGAAAACGCGTAAATGCCTTTGTAAAACTTTCAGGAGTTTCATAGCCGTATTTATATGCAATATCGATAACCCTGTCGCCTGCAGCAATGACGTCCAGAGCCGCAAGATAGAGTCTCCGGTATCTGATGTACTCCGCAATGGACCAGCCGGTCATAAGTTTGAATCCTTTCTGGAAGTAGAAGGGCGAAATGTGCACTGCTTCCGCCACATCATATCCGTCGATATTGTCAAACAGGTGTGCTTCCATATAAGAAATTGCTTTTTTCAGACTCTCTGTCCACTCCATGTAAACTCCTGATACCGTTACTGTACTGCAGAAGAAAGATCCGTTCCTGTCTTTTTCTGCCGATTTTTGTCTTTATATCACGGAATATTTCCTGATATTTTTCTGTCCGGAAAAGACCTGAATTGACAGGCGGCCTATGCTGTAATTATGATATACTACTGCAATGAAATATTTTGGAGAAGGATTAAGCGGGAAGCATAAGGAACTTTACCGGCTGCTCAGAAAAAGAGATTCATTTAACGAAGCTGTTCAGCTTTTTCTTGAATTACATGCATCTCTTCATTTATCCGGGGTGAGCGGAACTCCGCCGGACGAGGTTGATGCACTGCTGAAAGATCTTACCCCGGCGGAGGCAGCTGCAATGCCGGAGAAAAACGGTGAGACAATCAGCTGGGCACTCTGGCATATGGCACGGATTGAAGATCTTACGATGAATGTCCTTGTTGCAGAAAGCCAGCAGGTATTTACAGATTCAATCAGAAAAAAAATTAACTCACCAATAACGGATACAGGCAATGCACTTACACAGGAAGAAATACGTACATTCAGCGCGCAGGTGAATCTTCCTGCACTTATTGCATACCGGAATAAAGTCGGCCTGCAGACCCGGAAAATCGTATCAGCCCTGACTTCCGACGACATGAAGCGCCCTGTTACGAAGAGCAGCCTTGATGCCGTCCTTGCAGCCGGAGGGGTAACGCAGCAGCCTGATTCAGTATGGCTCCTTGATTACTGGGGCAGCAGAGATGTCGCCGGACTCCTGCTCATGCCGCCGACCCGTCATCTTATGCTGCATCTGAACGACTGCTGCAGATGGAAAATTATGCTGCGGAAAAGGTAAAACACGCTTCCTTCTGCATCAAATTCTGTTATACTTCACGTATTGTACCGGAAAGCTCTTTTTTTGCTTTACAGCACAGACTTGTATCAGTTACACTTGTGCGATGAGAGAACTTACAAAAGATATTCTTCTGTATATCGAATTCGGTATCAGTTTGATAGGTATAGCGGTAATTGTGTACGGGGCTTTGCGGGCTGTCGGTACATTCGTAAAGGTGGAAGTTACCCGTTTCTGTGATAAAAACAAAGTTCATGCGCTTATGTCGATCAGGGCGGATCTGGGCGTATATCTGCTGCTGGGGCTTGAACTGCTCATAGCGGCAGATATTATTACGACTATCCTTGATCCCAAGCTTATGGAGCTTGCTGTTCTGGCGGGAATTGTCCTGCTGCGCACCATTCTTTCCCTGTTCCTTAACAAAGAGCTCAAAGAACTGAAAGAACAGGAACCGGAAATTTCTCCGCACCGGTAACAGCAGGCCTCAAAGTAAGACCGCGCGGTATAACGATTGTGTTCTAAAACCTGATTACTACGTCAAAGCCGTACGGCGCTGCCTCAAATGCATACGGTTTTATATGGCCTGCCTCATTGTTTGTTCTTTTAAATACATAGGTATGCAGCAGGGGAACCAGCAGTCCGGAAACAGTACCGACAGCAGCACCCGCCAATACGTCCGTCAAATAGTGACTGCCGCCTGCAATCCTGAGTGCAGCAGTGGCGGCGGCAAGCGTATACGAACCTGCAATAACGGGAATTGTCCACGGCGAATCCGGAAAATAACTGCAGAATACAAATGTCGTAAATGCAGCACCCGTAAATGCGAGGGTAGTGTGTCCTGACGGAAATGACTGCATGTAATCTCCGTCTTCTACTTTGTCTGCGGGGAAGTCCGAAAAGTACATATACGGTCTGTATCGGGATATACAGTCTTTCATCATTTCTTTTATACCCCATGAGAGCATCAGCGATTCAGCATACATTGTCCCTATAGTGAGCCATTCCTTTTTTTCCGTCGTAAGCAGCAGCGCAGGGGTAAGTATTGTCGTACATGTTAAAATAGTTGCTGTGTAATCGAGCGCCTTTGAATA
>JBAYAJ010000096.1:0-9474 GCA_041669845.1 Treponema sp. | reverse complement strand
GTTATACGCTGCAGGTCAACACCTCGGTCGTACCGTCACGGCTCAAACTTATTTTTGATACCGCCGTATACGGTACCGTATACAAAACAGGTGAAATCGCCGTCGATGAATTGTACCTTGACGGACTGACACCACATTTTCTTCTGGGCAACATAACAAAAGCCTCATACAAAAAAGAAGGAACAATTATTCAGACAGGTTCTTTTCCTCTGCTTGAAAATCTTTCACTATCGTCTACTGCGGCAGAATCAGCTTCATTCGGAACGAAAACACCGGCAAACAACGCGCAGACTGCAACAGCATCTTCCGCCGCATCTGTCACCGCAGCAACCATTGCACTGTCAGGCGATGCAGCGTTTTCCAGTGCAGAATCAGGCGGTATCACCAATGCCGGTTACAGTACGGCAACGACACGCCCCATGCTCGGTATATTTTCGTTTTCCGGTGCATACAGGTTCGATCATTCCGGCTCGTCTCTCGAACATGCGGACAAAGCCGCACTTAATTTTTCCAGGATTTATATACCGCTGACACTCAGCGCCTATGCTGCGTCTACGGGCAGCCTCTGGTCTCTCAACCAGAAATCGGGAGCAGCAGCGGAACTGTCATTCTCCGGCGCAGACTGGGGAACGACACTCAGCGGAACAGCGGAAGTAGTTCAGAAAATTCTTCCGTCCGCCTCAGGTGCGCCTTCTTTCAACACAGACAGTTTTGCCGGAGGATGGACTGACAGTGCAGCTCTTGCGTATTCTACCGGAAACAGTGCAGCATCGCTCCGTACTAACGACAATATAATCAGACTCAGCACAACAATACCATTCATATCGCTGGAACCACAGTTCATATTCGAAACAGCCGGAAAATACACATCGTCGGCTTCTGTTCTGTACACTGATACAACATCATTCACAACGCGCATACCTTTTAAAATCAGCAGTCAGAGTTTTTCTCTGGAATGGGTAAAAAAAGGGGGCGGCACGACTATCTGCCGTCCGGGCGGAGATTATATATCAGATTACACGGCGCTTTTTAATTCATTCAATTTACGTTCCTGGTATTTTTACTCTTGGGCGTTCAATGATATGATGAGTACCGCATTGTCACAGGCTGTTCTCGATGACACATCCATGACAACAACCTCGTCCGATTCACTGTTCTATTCAACCTGTTATTCCGCATCATGGACACGCCCTCTCTCTGCATCTGTTTCTGATTTCTACATACCGTCATCGGCATCTTTTGCTGTTGCAAGGGACATCAGAACTTCAGAAAAAATCAGCGACACCTACCAGCTCAAAACTACAGTCGTTACAAACGCATTCAACATATTCGGCAGAGAAAGTATATTAAAACTGTTCAGATGGTATAATCAGGATGAATACAATACATCGCTCACAGGAGCTGTTAAGATTCCGAAAGCAGACTCATCTGATGTAACTTTTCAGATGTCAGCCTACACGCAGGAAAATTTCTACATTAACGATTCCGACATTCTTAAAACAGGACTTGAGGTAAATTTTGAAACAGACGGTGACTGGAGCACAGAGGGCACGGTTGTCTGGAAACGCAGAGGAAAATCAAGTCCGCTGACTGAATTAATAAAACAGTTCCGGCAGTCATACGATCCATCCGCTGCTAACATTTCACGTACGAGCAGCGTCGATATTACCTTCTCGTCTACAGACAGTGTTCTTAAACAGGTATATATTCTGGTAAACACTCTTGATGCAAAACTGAATAAATATTTTTCTTTTTCGTGCGGAACGACAGGTTCATACACCTGTACGGAAGACACTTCTATACTACTGTCACTTACACTCCAGCTCGGCGGTAAAGTTCAGTTCTGAAGATTACTGCAACGGTGCAAAATAACCTGTCTCGTCCCGCCCGCTTCTGTTCATAAGATAAATTTCCGCTTCAACAGGAAGATATGATTCTCCCATATTCGTCTGAAGCGCCGATACATATGAAAGCTGATACACTCCCGACGGAAGATTCTTCAAGTCACGGATAACATCAGAAAGACCTTCAGGACGGAACACATAGTACTGTTTACCTTCCGTATTACTGCACAGATAGTCGATCTCTTCATCGCATGATTCCTGCGTAAGCTGAACAACAGACAGTGCAATTGAATTATTGTTAAGATATGCCGTAAGTTCTGCAAGCCCGTACCGGACAAATGCATTCTGCGTCACTTTCCCTGCCGTAATAAAAATTATTGCACGTTTCTTTTCAGCGTTTATAAGATCATCAGCTGCAAGACGTACCGCCAGATCAACCGGTACAGTATCAGATATACCAGTCTTGACCGCTTTTACACTGAACAGCTCAGCAGCACGGGGAGACCCCTTGTACTCGGTTACAGGAACAGCCCCTGCAGCAATAATGCGGAGCGTGCCTTCTCCGTTCATATCGGATGCAAGTTCGCGTACTACAGATTCTGCCTGTTCTCCATAAGCAGCGCTTCCGGACGAACGGTCGATTATCAGCGTAACATCTTCCACCGTGTTATTTGAAGCCGCACCGAGCAGTTTCTGCTGCGCCACAGGACGTTTATCTTCCGTTATGTAAAAATTTTCCTCCCTGAGCCCGACAACTGGCTGCCGGTGTCTGTTTTCAACGCTTAGTTCTATAGTAACAGCGGGAAACGAATCAGCGTTCACACGTTCAATCTGTACGAACAAACCACCGATAAGTTCCTGAAGTTTCGCCATAACGTACACTTCGTTCGATCTCATATCAGTTACAAGCACGTTGCCGTTAATGTCAGGAACAGCGCTCGTAAGCCGGGATGGCGCATTTCCGGAACGTGCACATTCATATGTTGCCCCCGTATCGGAATCTACCGAAATCACTTTATTCGAATCACAGACAACAAGATACCTGCCCCATACTTTCATCGATTCAGGATGCACAAACGTCTTATTCTGCACAAGCAGCCGGTCATAATTACCGGCAGAATCAAACTGATATATTGCACCAGTCACGCAGTCGGCAACATAAACGCTTTCCCCTATGACAGCTATTCCTGTCGGGCCTTTTAATCCTTCAAAAGCGTCCTGCTTTTTACCGAACCAAAATAAACCGTTACCATCTCTGTCAAACACGTCGACACGGCTGTTCCCATAATCTGTTACGTAAATATTTCCGTTGGCGTCTTCGGCAAGATACTGCGGACCGACACACTGCCCCGTACCTCTTCCTTTTGCTCCGATATATTTAATAAAACTGCCGTTCGGTTTTAACAATGACAGACGGTCACCGGCGCTTTCGCTTACAAGGAGATTGCCGTTCTGCAGACGTATAACATCAAGAGGACGGTCAAAACCATTAACAGGCCCCTCAGCACGACTTATGACTGTTCCATTAACATTTATTTTCAGCAGTTCGTTCGTTCCGTACGCAACGACCCATACACTTCCGTCACTGTCAGGCAGAACTGATACAGGTTCGCTGAAAATCAGTGTATTATCCCGTACGCCGGGAAAACTCCCCGCCTCGGTATATCTCATCGAATTTTCATACGAAGAACCGGTTATCCGGCGTTCCTGAACTATTTCAATTCTATTCTGCATAAGCAGACCGCCGTATCCGCTGTCGTAAGCCTTCTGCCATGCAGTAAGTGCTTCTCCCTCCATACCACTGCGGTAATATGCTTTTCCAAGCCAGTCCAGAATAAAATTGTCATCGTTCTTGTATAAAAGTGATTTTTCAAGCTGAAGGACAGCCTCATTGAAAGATCCACGGTAATAGGCCTGTACGCCGCGACGGAATTCCTGAGATGCTATGCCTTCATCAGCTGTACGGATTCTGTTTTTTGCAGTAAGTCCCGCTGTATCGTTCTGTGCATACAAAAAGGTAACAGCAGAAAAAAGAACAGCTGCAGTCATCACACTGATTTTTTTTATTCGCGCGGAGGGTTCAATTCCCCGCTTCCCGGGGCATATGAGGGTATTAAATTCCGACTGCAATACCTCCAGAAAACTCCATACCCCGCTGCCTGCGGCGGGGTTGATGATTGTAGATTCTCCCGTTTTCATTGACCGGCCTCTGCCTTTGAGACTTCTATCAGATGGTTCTGGATTATCTCGTTTTCCTTGTCATGTTTCTCAGCTTCCTCAAGATATTTTTTTGCCTCTTTCATGAGACCAAGCTTAAAATACACCCAGCCTAGTGAATCAAGGCATGCCGCTGAATCAGGTTCTGCCTGTACAGCCTTTTTGCAATACGAAAGCGCTTTTGTCAAATCCTTGTTTTCACAGGCAAGTACATACCCCATTCCGTTAAGAGACGTAAGATTATCAGGATTAGATTCTAATGATTTTTCATAATACTGAAGACATTTTTCAGTATCGCTCTGTTCCCATGCAACGTACGCTCCTGCTGCATATACAGAAGCAGTCTGATATCCGGTTTCAATAAGCTTACTGAGTTCAAAACCAGCAAGCCGCCTGCGTCCCGATATTGCATAAATCACGGCAAGAAGAAAACGACACTGAAGAACACGATCAAGCTGCGTACCGGACGTAACAACCTGCTCAAGATATAAAAGAGCATCGTCATAATGTTCAAGTTTTGCATAGCACAGACCAATATAATATGCAAGTTCAATACTGTCAGCACCGGTATCAGCCGGAAGACCAAGAAAAAACGTAAGTGCATCAGTGTATTTTTTCTGCTTATACAACAGTACACCCTGTGACAGCACATTAGTTGCAGTATCCGTTTTTTTTAATTTATCTGCCATTAATCCCCGCCCGTCTTCCTGTTATAGGTTTTTCTTCTACAATTGCTGAATATTCTACAGCGAAAACATGATATCGTCCACATCGTTACACAGACGGGGTTCAGCACAGACCCGGGATACTGAGATAAAGCCCTTTTTACAGATACGATAGTCGGAAGCTGCACCTCCGTGCGATCTGGTGTTTCCGCCGCAGAAAAAACTGTATGTATCACCGTCCGGACCGTCAATAAGTTTCACTGTGTCGCGGTATTCACGGAATGAAATTTCATCAGCCATTTCCACCCCGTCGTACTTTTCCCGCGAAAGAGCATTCACATTAACAAATGCGCACAAACCGTCGGATATTCCGCCGGTTCCGGCCGTATGCGTAAGACTTACAAGCTGTTGAAGATTATCCGCAGTAAAACGGGCAAGAGCCCCGTAACGCCATATACCGTCGTGAGCCTCAACACTCAGTGCAATTCCGGGAACACCGTACAGAACAGCCTGACGGGCAGCAGCGGCTGTTCCGGAATACAGCAGATCGGTACCAAGATTTGAACCGCGGTTTATACCGGATATAACAGCGTCAGGAGGTCCATCCAGTATAGAACTCCGCAGTCCCGTTATAACACAATCAGCAGGCACGCCCGAACATGAATAGATGCGTTCCGCCACTTTTCTGAGACGAAGAGGTTCATTCATCGTTATACAGTGCGATACGCCGGACCTGTTTCGGTCAGGCGCTATAATCCATACATCGTTTTCTCTGGAAAGCACTTCTGCAAGATCATGTATTCCTTCTGCCGTGACTCCGTCGTCATTTGTTAGAAGCAGTCTCATACTATCCAGCTATGCGTCGATTATACGTGCACCGCCTGCCGGTACAACTTCATAACAGGATGGATGAAAACCGAAAATACGTTCATATTCAGAAAGTTTCGTTCTAAAGTTTCCCTCATCCGAACGGCGGATAAACGCATAAAGACAGCGGCCGAATCCTTTTCCTGTGATCCGTCCGCACGTAACAGGATTACGCAGCTGTTCAAGATTCGGTTCAAGTTCACCGACACGCTTCAACAGCCAGTCGATTTCCGGGCAGGAAATCTCATACAATTCCCGCATACTTTCGTGACTGTGATTTACTGCACGGGCAAATTTTGCAAAATCATTTTTTTCAAGGGCGTCCCGAGCCTCAATAAGATCATTATGCTCCCGCATGATGCACAGCAGTTTCCGCCGTGTATCCTCGCTGACGACAGAAAGTACTTCATTCACATCAGTAACATTACTCTCATACTGCCACCCGCCGTAAACAGTATCCTTCCTTTCGCGAAGTTCTCCGAGCAGAAGCGCGTTTTCAGACTCATGGATCGTCTCTTCATTCCAGACAGAAATACGGGGTACACGTGCATCAGTGAGCATAATTTTCTTGTCGGTGAACGGATACTGCACATAATCGTATGAATTATGTGCATGATCGGTAATAATAAGCGTTCCTTCCTTTGCATACAATGCCGCAAAATTATCCGCATTATAATTTCCCGTCCCGATAAACAGTTTGTTACCGCGCTCTATGGCCTGCAGCAGTTCCACATCGGTACAAGGGACAGCAAAGAGTTTTTTAATTGCTATAGCAGCGGCAGCTTTTATTGCAGTCGTTATGCCGAAACCGGCAGACGGAAGAATATCACTGTACACAGTCACATTCATACCACCAAGATCAAATCCGCCGGATGTATATCCATAAATAACAGCCTTTACCGCATTTGCCCATCGGTCCTCACGGCGGAACTTGAGAGAAGACAGATTAGCGCGTTTACGTTCGTTCAACTGAGGAAAATAGAATTTCAGCGTCGAATCGGTACGCCGCGACACTCCTACGTAGACCGGAAGATTGACAGCCATAGAAAGCGTCTTATCTTTGAAGAACCATGAATGTTCACCGATAAGATGAAAGCGGCCGGGTGCAGCTGCTGTTACCTCCGGTAAAACCTCGTACTCCGTTTCATGTGCATCATTCACCTGCTTCATAAAATGATAAGTCCTTCCTGAAAAAAAATTTGATATCAGCGCTTCTTTATTGCTGTTTTCTGTTTATATCAGTAAAATAATAATATAATGAGTAATTTTTTACAAGTTTTTTACGTGCTTTTCTCAGCCGTACTTGTTTCACTTGCTATTCCGAACGAAATTCTTCTTCTCGGATCTCCTTATATTGCTCTTATTGCCCTTATTCCCTTTTACATTGCAATTTCCAGATGCCGTTCATACCGTGAGGCATTCTGGCTTTCCGGACTCCAGATTATCACGGTTCATCTTATTTCAAGTTTCTGGCTCGCATTTTTTAAAGATTTTGCGGTTTTTACTCTGGGAGCATCTGCCGTCGGTACAGGTTTTATTGGAGCGGTATTCGGCATTCTTCTGTATCTGCCGTTCGCTCAGGAAACCGCACATTCAGCTTTGATTGAACTTGCAGGTTCTGATACACGGCGCATACCGCTGCGCATCTTCTGGTTTGCAGGCGTCTATACGTTGTACGAATGGTGCAAATCAAGCGGATTTCTAGGCTATCCGTGGGGAACACTTTCAAGCACAGCTTTCCGATGGCAGCTCATCATGCAGACAGCAGATCTCACAGGCACCTACGGTGTTACGTTCCTTTTTGCACTTTTTTCTTCCGTATGTGCAGAAGGACTCCTTCTTATATCAAAACTGTATAAATCTCCGGCGCCACAAAATGCGTTCACAGCTTTCAGAAACAGCGCCGCTACATCCATTGTACTGCTTGTGAGCGCTTTTATCTACGGGGCTTTTCAATACGCCGTCCCGCGCAGGCCTGAAAAAGTATTAAATACGGTCATGGTGCAGCAGAACTATAATCCGTGGAATGCAGCAACAGATGATGATACGATACTCCTCTCCGAACACCTCACTGAAAATAAAATAAACGAATATCTTCAAAACGGCACACATCCTGATCTGGTTGTCTGGAGCGAAGGCATTCTGCAGCATGCTTTTCCGTATTCTGCCGATTATTACACGAAATTTCCGCTTGATGAACCGCTCTCGCTGTTTATCAGCCGCATGAATACGCCGTTCATTATCGGCGGTTCATACCTTGCGGATGCAGAGAAACGCAGTTTTAACAATGCAGCTCTGCTCTTTGATAAAACAGGAACATTCCGTGGTTCATACGGTAAAATTCATCTTGTACCGTTCGCAGAAGTCATTCCGGGAATAGAATATAAATGGGTACAGAATCTCATGCAGAAAATCGTTGGAATCTCTGCCGGATGGAAAGCGGGAGACCAGTATGTTTACTTTGACATACCGGGCAGATGGTCTCCGGACCGGCCAAAACCGGCGGTAAAAGTTATTCCGCTCAATAAGACATATTCTGAACAGCGGGCAGATGAAAATACTGCCCCTACAGTCCGCGTAAGCACACCCGTCTGTTTCGGAGATGCATTTCCGGATGTCTGCAGACCGTTATTCTTGAACGGCAGTGAATTATTCATGAATATGACCGACGACTCATGGTCGCTTACTAATTCCGCCGAATACCAGCACTTTATAATAGCATCCTACCGTGCCATAGAATACCGTACGACACTTGCACGTTCGACAAATGCAGGAGTTTCAGCCGTGATCGATCCTTCAGGACGAATACTGGCAGAAATGCCGCTGTTTGTCCCTGATTCAATGGCAGTCTCAATTCCTGTCTATAAACGGCAGATAACAGTGTATGCGCTGCTCGGCAACTGGCTTCCATGGCTGTTAGCACTGCTTGCAGCAGGCTATTTTATATATGCCGTTGCAGTCTCAAAACGCCCTGAAGACGTACCGGGTGAGCGCTCTCTGTCTAAAAAAAAGAAAAAAAACGGTAAGAAGCAATCAAAAAAAAACTGATTCATATATAAAGCTGACAATATATTAATTGTAAACCTGTTACACATCAAGCAAACCGAATGTAAACTACTTCAATTGTGCATGGAAAGCCCGTAACGGCAGGAAAGGAATCAGAATGACTGCAGTTCTTTTCTGTTTTTTTACCGCGATCTGCATAAAACTTTCCTATTTGATATCACCCGACATTCGCAGAAGACATCAATAGAATTTATAAATTTACGCAAAATAGGTAATTTTTTCCTTGTAATATCAGATTTAGTGGTGTATAGTATTGGTATTGCGTTTTAAACGCTATATACAAACATAGGAAAGGTTATATAAAAATGCGCTGTCCCTACTGCGGAAGCCTTGATGACAAAGTAATTGAGTCCAGGACCATGGCAAACGGTGAAAGCATACGCCGGCGGCGGGAATGCAACAGCTGCGGGTATCGTTTCACAAGCTATGAGCGTATCGAAGAAAAACCCTTTATGGTTGTAAAACGTGACGGCAGACGGGAACCCTTTGACCGGGCAAAACTGGAACGGGGAATTGAACGTGCCCTGGAAAAACGTCCTGTATCGACATCAATGGTTGATCAGCTTGCGACAGAGATTGAGGACGAAGCCATCATGCGCGGCAAGGTAAGCCGCGAAATTTCAACTGCAGATTTAGGGGGCCTGGTGCTGCAGCGTCTGTACGGAATCGACAAAGTGGCATATATCCGCTTTGCTTCCGTATATAAACATTTCGAAAATCTCGATGAATTTCTTACCGAGGTAAATAATGTGGAGGGGAACAAAAAGTGAGTGACCAGTCAGTATTCCCGGAATGGAGAAGTTTTCTGGGAACAG
>JBAYAJ010000095.1:0-9540 GCA_041669845.1 Treponema sp. | reverse complement strand
GCGGAGAATTAACGTTCAGCGCACATGATGTGTTAATTCCGTTTTCCGCATGTGTTTTCAGCAATTATTATTTTAATAAAATTCAGTGGCAGAGTGTCGGAGGAAAATCGATGCCTGTAAACGTTGCATCTGCATTTTATGCAGGCTGCGACATGAATGCGTCCGTCATGCTTTTTTCCTGTGTTACGATAAAGGGAAGCTGGGAGTGGCTGTATAACAGACTTCTTGCAGAAGGTGTTACGTATGGTAAAATGATTATGTACACACCTGACAATGTCGGGTCTTTTTCTGTAATATACGACAGGAGTCCGGTAACGGTTATTGTTGAGGCTGAGTATGTCGGCAGACGGTATGAAACAAACCTTAATATT
The DNA here is from genome assembly GCA_041669845.1 of Treponema sp. Classification (GTDB taxonomy): domain Bacteria; phylum Spirochaetota; class Spirochaetia; order Treponematales; family Treponemataceae; genus Treponema_D. Next base: position 9,169 of record JBAYAJ010000095.1, on the reverse strand, counting down.
TCGTATCTTGAGCCGTATGTGCTGCTGAATGCGGTTGTTTCCGTTCAGGCAGGAAAATATGTTTCACCGTATGTACGCGTGGACAATATCCTTGATACTGATTACAAATCGGTCCCCGACTATCCTATGCCGGGAATATCGCTGGAATGCGGAGTAAAGGCAGAATGGTAGAGGATGATATGCAGAAAGATTCAGACATAAAACTCGTTATTGCGGTCCGTCGCGATCTGCACATGACCAGGGGCAAAGAAATTGCACAGGCGTGTCATGCGGTCGTGGGTGTACTGCTCGGGGAAAGCGGATACACATACGATGCGGAAAAAGGAGAACTGAACCACGTTAGAATGGATAAGGATGCGCTCGCATGGCTTGAGGGTGGATCTGCAAAGATCTGCGTTAAGGTTGATTCTGAACAGGCTCTCTACGATCTGGAGCGGCAGGCGCGGGAAGCTGGTATTCACAGCTGCCTTATTGTCGACGACGGACTTACTATGTTCCACGGTGTAAAAACTCCTACCTGTATTGTTCTTGGGCCTGCAGAAGCCGGCATTCTTGATACGATTACCGGTACTCTGCCGCTATATTGAATTTGTAATGAGACTTCAGTGATTGAATAAAGGCCGATAAAAAGATATTATCACGGTATGGGACAGGGAAAAGAAACGGACGCTCTTGTAGAAGAATTTATTGACAAAAAAACAATTAAAGCACTTACTACATTTATAGAATCGAATAATGAAACGGATTTTTCCGTAGCAGCGGATATAATTGCGGAAGCTTTTGGTTCTGATGCGGAAACTTTTTCAAAAGAAAGTGCTGCGGATGACAAGAAACTCTTAGTGAGTTTTAAAAACAACCTTACACTGCTTATTCAGAAAACCTGGGTTGAAAAAACGGATATTGAATTGAAAGAGCAGGTATTGTATCAGCTTGAACAGTTTCGCACGGACGGAAGAGCAACGTGGAAAAGCTCATATAAAGCGTTTCTGAAAATTTTGTATAATGCGGTGTATCTTATGTTCGGACAACAGGTAGAAACGGAAGACTTCTGCGAATATGCACTGCGCATTGATCCGGAATTCGGAATATTCTGGTGGTACGTCAAAAGTCTTCCGCAGAACGTCGAATGGGCCGAAGAAAAATGTCGTGATGCGATTCTGCTTGGAATGTATTTCCTCGCAAATTATTAATCTGACGGCCGGGATTTATCGTTCCCGGCCTTTTTGTTTGAGGTACCTGTTATATGGACTTTGAAGGCGTATGTGACGGTCTCCGCATAGGAGCAGAAAAACTTGCCCGGCAGACAGCTGCGCAGAAAAACCGCGCACTTGAAGCCGTTGCAGCTTCTATTGACAGCAGTAGAAATGTTATTCTTTCCGCAAATGCACAGGATGTCGGACGGGCGGAAGCGAACGGTATGCAGGCGGCTCTTGTTGAACGGCTTTCACTTGACGGGAAAAAAATAGACGGCATACTCGGCAGTATGCGGATTGTGATTAATCAGGAAGATCCTGTCGGCGAGGAAACTTCAGGCTGGACTACACCGTCAGGTATGCAGATACGGCAGGTACGCGTTCCTCTGGGTGTTGTCGCGATTATTTATGAATCACGGCCGAACGTCACAGTGGATGCTTTTTGTCTTGCATATAAAAGCGGTAATGCTGTTTTACTCCGCGGTTCGTCGTCGGCCGTTGAATCGAACAAAGCGCTTGTTAAATGTATAAAAGTCGGGCTTGCATCTGCAGGTGTTCCGGCAGCGGTTGAACTGTCGGAGAGTACAGGGCATGAAGACGTTCAGCAGATACTGACAGCCGTCGGTAAAATCGATGTCGTAATTCCCCGCGGAGGAAAGAAACTGATTCAGACAGTCGTGCAGAATGCCCGCGTGCCGGTAATTGAAACCGGCAGCGGCGTATGTCATCTGTACGTCGATGATGCCGCAGATCTCCGGATGGCTGCGGCCATTGCGGAAAACGCAAAAATCCAGCGGCCCGGAGCGTGCAACGCCATAGAATGCATTCTTGTTAATAAAAAAATTGCAGATACTTTTTTGCCCCTGCTGGAGAAAAAATTCGCTGGCCGCGTTCAGATGCGTGCAGACGAAACGTGTTATCCAATACTCAAGGCTTCATCGGAAGCGGATTCAGCTGCAGCTGCCGTAAAAGACGGCGGCAGATACGGACAGAATTGCGTTGTAAAGGCAGAAACCTGCGATTACGGATACGAATTTCTTGACTATATCTGTACCGTGCATGCTGTAGAGTCTGTTGATGAAGCTGTTGCGTATATTAATACGCACAATACGAAACATTCTGAATGTATAGTAACGAACGACCGCTCTCATGCCCGCCAGTTTCAGCAGCAGGTGGATGCAGCGTGTGTGTACGTGAACAGTTCAACCAGATTTACTGACGGCGGCGAATTCGGTTTCGGAGCGGAACTCGGTATCAGTACACAGAAGCTGCATGTGCGGGGACCGATGGGAATAAAAGCATTAACGACTACAAAATATTTGATCGACGGCGAGGGACAGATAAGATGAGTACGGGAACATCCGAGGCAAACAGCATAAACATTGCAAAGATTATTAAGCAGTCACGGAAAATTGTTATTAAAATTGGAAGCAATACACTTGCAAAAGAGGACGGTACTCCGAATATAGAGTTTATGAAAAACTTTGCGCGCCAGTGCAGAATGCTTGTCGATGAGGGAAAACAGATTGTCCTGGTTTCGTCGGGTGCGCAGATAAGCGGTTTGTCGACAATCAAAGGATGGGCGCGTAAACGTGACGTTCATTACCGGCAGGCGCTCTGTGCGATCGGACAGGTTGAACTCATGGATCAGTGGCGTACGGCTTTCGGCGGACAGAAACTGCATATAGGCCAGCTTCTTCTTACGAAGGAAGATTTTGAAGACGACCACCGCACGCTTAATATGCGTAATACGCTTTTTACGCTTGTTGACGAAGGTGTCGTACCGATTATTAACGAAAACGATTCTGTTTCTTTCGATGAAATCCGTATAGGTGATAATGACAATCTGAGCGCGCTTACTGCCATTCTGTGGAGTGCCGATCTGTTGATTCTGTTCAGTGATATAGACGGCGTGTTTACTGACAATCCTAAAACAAACAGGGATGCGAAGCTCATAGAGACTGTTACCGACATTACAGCTCTGCGGAATTCGATTACGATAGGGGCTGCGAATTCTTTCGGTACCGGCGGTATAGAAACGAAGCTTGAGGCGGCAGAACGTTCGACGTCGTACGGTATTCCGCTCCTTCTTGCAAACGGTTCTGCAGAAAATGTACTTGAAAATCTTGCTGGCGGCATGGCTCATGGTACGCTGTTTCTGGCAGACGAGCAGCAGTTAATTCAGGATATCAGAAAGTAAAAAAAATATGGAGGGTGGTAGAAAATGAACGAATGTAGTATTAGTGTTATCGGATGCGGTTCTATGGGAGGAGCTGTTATCCGTGCAATCTGCAGAAAATATAATCCGGCAACAGTGACAATAAGTGCTAAACACTTCGAGCATGCACAGCGTCTGGCATCCGAAGTAGAGTGTGCAGCAGTAGATTCAAACGCAAAAGCCGCCGCAGCCGGAAAGTACGTGTTTATTGCAGTAAAGCCTCTGTATGTTGCAGACGTTATGCATGAAATAACGGATTACCTTCGTGGTGATGCAATTATTATTTCTATGGCAGCCGGTATTACACTTGAAAAACTGCGTACGATGACAGACAGACCGGTGGTGCGCATTATGCCTAACATGCCGGCCCGGATAGGTGAGGCAATGACGGCGCTTTCCTGTGGTGATGACGTTAAGGCCGTTGACCTTACAGATATAACAGCGCTGCTTGAATGTGCAGGAAAAGTAGAAAAAGTCGACGAAAAACTTATGGACTGCGTGACTGCAGTAAGCGGTTCAGGTCCTGCGTATGTTTTCATGTTTATTGAAGCACTTGCCGATGCTGCGGTCCGTTTTGGTATGCCCCGGCAGCAGGCATATGTTTATGCGGCTCAGACAGTAAAAGGTTCTGCTGCTATGGTGCTTTCCGATGATCACTGTCCGGCAGCCCTGAAGGATGCGGTATGCTCCCCCGGAGGTACGACGATAGAAGGTGTTGCAGCGCTTGAAAAGGACGGGTTCCGGAACGCGGTATTTGATGCCGTTAAAGCAGCATATGAAAAATCAGTATATATGGGGAGAAAATAACAGCTTATGACAACGACTGTTGGTCTGCAGAAATGCAGTGAGTATGATTTCGACGAAGTGTATGCAGCAGTTCAGCAGCTCTTCCGTCTTGTGCCTCCGCCTGATGTCCGCGGGAAAACGGTATTACTGAAACCGAATATCCTTTCACCGAAAAAACCTGAATGTGCCGTCTGTACACATCCCGTCGTCGTCGGGGCTGTTGTAAAAGCCTTTGTGGAACTTGGAGCTGCGCGCGTACTTGTCGGGGAATCTCCCGGAGTGGGTAGTTCTCTTTCTGCAGCGAAATCGGTCGGAATGTACGACGAGGTTGTCAGAAACGGCGGAGAATGGGCCGATTTTGGAGCTGATCAGATTGTTGTTGCATGCCCTGAAGGTAAACTGGTGAAGTCTTTTGAATTTGCGGCACAGTTTACGCAGGCGGATGTACTGGTATCTCTTGCAAAGTTAAAAACACATCAGCTCATGTCGTATACCGGTGCCATGAAAAATCTTTTCGGCCTTATGGTAGGTTTGAAAAAAGCTCAGACACATTACCGTTTTCCCGGGAAAAAAGAATTCGGAACTTTTCTTGTTGATCTGAATGCAGCAGCGCATGCTTCATATGCAATTATGGATGCAATAATCGGTATGGAAGGCAGCGGCGGACCCGGAAACGGAGATCCTGTAAAACTTGGCTTCCTTGCCGCATCGGACAATATTGCAGCCCTTGACTGGGAGTGTTCTTCAATCGTCGGATACAATCCGCACGATATTGTCTATCTTGAGGAAGCGCTGCAGCGCGGTATATGGTTCAACTCTCCCGAACAGATACAAACGGCAGGATGTACGGTTCAGGAAGTGAAACCTGCGTCATTTAAAATCGTAAAGGATGCAGCACCTGCACTCGGCGCCGTAATGCCTGCCTTTGCGGATGCGGTCGCTAAACTGCTGTTTACGCGGAATCCTTCGTTCAACAGAAGAAAGTGCATACACTGCGGACAATGCATAGAGATATGCCCGGTACACATACTTTCCTTTATAGAAAACAAAGGAACGAAAAAGAACGTAACGGTGAGCGACAGAGCAAGATGTCTGCATTGTTACTGCTGCCACGAGATCTGTCCGGCGAAGGCTGTAAGTCTGCGGCATTTTGTCAGTAAACATCATTAAAAAGTTTGTTTATGTCCTGAACTGTGCTGTATAAAGATTGTAATATGCACCTTTTTCCTTCATCAGTTCTACGGGGGTGCCCTGTTCCACAATACCGCCGTTATCTATGACCATGATGCGGTCAGCTTTCTGGATTGTAGACAGACGGTGCGCTATGACAAACGATGTCCGTCCTCTGAGCAGAGCTGCAATTCCCTGTTGTACAAGCTGCTCTGTATGGGTGTCGATGCTTGATGTCGCTTCATCCAGAATAAGTATCCGCGGCATAGAAAGCATAGTTCTGGCAAAAGCGACCAGCTGTCTTTGTCCGTTCGATAATTCTCCTCCACGCGCCGTAAGCGTTGTATCATATCCCTTTTCCATTTTTGAGATAAAATCGTCAGCATGTACTGCTCTGGCTGCATTACGGATTTCTTCTTCCGCCGCATCAAGACGTCCGTACCGGATGTTATCCCTGATTGTTCCGGAGAATATGTAATTATCCTGCGTCATTATTCCCATCTGGCTCCGGAGGCTTTCGATCGTTACATTTTTTATATCAATACCGTCAATCGTTATAATACCGCTTTCTGGATCGTAAAATCTGCTTATCAGATTGACAATTGTTGATTTACCGGCACCTGTCGGTCCGACCAGCGCAATCGTTTCTCCCTGCTGTACGGTAAAACAGACATCATGCAGAACCTGCGTGTCTTTATCATATGAGAACGTTACGTGATTGAAGCACACACCACCATTTATTGGCGGCATGGCAGGTGCGGACAGAGCATCTTTTATAACGGGCTGTGTGTCCATGATTTCAAATATCCGTTCTGCTCCGGAAATGGTCGTCGTAAGCTGGTTGTAGAAATTGCTCAGGTTCATGATAGGCTGCCAGAACATACCGATATACGTCCCGAATGCCAGATACATTCCGACAGAAACACTTCCGACTCCCAGAATCTTTATTCCTGCATAGTACAGTGCAAGCATGCCAAGTCCCCAGCATAAGTCGATGACCGAACCGAATGCATCACTCCAGCGGACTGCGCTGGTAAAAGTGCCGCAGTGTTCATCGACGAGCATGTTGAATGTAGCATCGGTTTCCTTTTCTGCGTTAAAACTCTGAATGATTTTTATTCCAGAAAGATCTTCGTTGATGAACGCATTCATGTTCGACGATTTTTTACGGAATATCTGCCAGTGTGCATGGCTGTGTTTCTGTATGATCAGGATGCCAATAATCATGAACGGAAGACTCCATAAGGCCGCTGCTGCAAGTTTTGCATTCTTTACAAACATAATTACCGTAACACATACGACAGTCGTAAGATCGGGAATCAGCGTAGTAACGCTGTTTTCGATTACGTCTTTGAGGGAGTTTACGTCGCCTATAAGCCGCGCGAGAATCTTCCCTGTCGGACGTCCGTCAAAGAATGTGAAGTCAAGAGTCTGTATATGGTTGAACAGCTCCTGCCGTATTTCGCGGATGACACTGTTGCTTACTTTTGCCATAAGGAACATACGTATTTTGACTGCACCTATCATGATGATATTAAGAACTGCCGCGACGATTAATAATTTTACAAGGCCCGGGACATTCTCTGATGTAATATACGTATCCACTGCACGCTGTATGAAAAGAGGATTAGCAAGCGATACAGCCGTGCAGAACGCCATAAGTGCAAGTATTCCCGCGATACGTGCACGGTATCTTAGAAGGTATTTGAAAAGTCTGAGCATGGTGACGTGTTTTTCTGCATTTACAGACTGCTCGTCGTCTTTATATGAATTGACTGCCATCAGTTAATCTCCGTTATGCCGTCGTACTGTGTTTTATATGTTCTATAGTACAGTCCTTTTTGTGCAAGAAGCTGCTCGTGCGTTCCCCGTTCTGAAACAACTCCTTTGTCGAGTACGATAATTTCATCAGCGGTGCGGACCGCACTGATGCGGTGCGCAATAATAATTTTTGTAGTATCAGTAAGTTTTGAAAGCATTTTCTGTATTTCCTGTTCCGTCTCGGTATCAAGTGCGGATGTTGAGTCGTCAAGTACGAGTACTGGTGCGCCGCATGAGAGCGCGCGTGCAATGGTGAGCCGCTGTTTCTGGCCTCCGCTTAGACCCACGCCACGTTCTCCTATAACCGTTTCATACTGTTCATTCATTTTTTCTACAAAACTGCCTGCCTGTGCACGGTGAACTGCGTCTTTGACAGCAGGCATAGAAAGACTGTTTTTGCGGCCCAGTTTTATGTTGTCGCAGATTGTATCTGAAAAAAGGAATATGTCCTGCATAACGCATGCGACACTTGTACGCAGCTGTTTAAGCGTAAGCATTTTTATATCCGTACCGTCAAGCCTGATTGTGCCTGATGTTGCGTCATACATGCGCTTAAGCAGGTTGATGACAGTCGTTTTCCCGGCACCCGTCGCACCCATGATCCCTATTGTATGTCCTGCAGGTACAGTGAATGAAACATCACGAAGAATTACGCTCGCATCATCCTTTACAAAAGAAACAGTGTCGAATTCAATCGAGCCTTTTACTTCAGGCAGGAGTACCGGTTGTGGGTTTTCGATGATCTGCGGAGTTTCTTCATAAATTGCGTTTATACGCCGTGCAGAAGCGAGAGCCGATGAAAGACCGTTTGTAAGCCATCCCAGCATTTCCATAGGCCATACGATATTCATCGAATACTGTACGAATGCGGACAGTTCTCCGAGTGTCAGTCCCTTACGGATTACCATAAGTCCGCCGGAGAGTAGTACGAGTACAGGGAGCAGATGCGTAACCGCCTGAATGAACGGATAATAGGTAACAAAAACCCGCGACTGCTTTACGTTCAAGTCGTAATAACGGAAATTATGACCGGAGAATTTTTTGATTTCAAAAGCTTCCCGGGCAAAGGCCTTTACAGTCCGGACCCCGGACAGATTTTCCTGTGCAGTGTTGTTAAGAACCGAATTTTCCTGAGAAATGTCCTCATAAATTCCACCGAGTTTCCGTTCCATAACAACTGCAACACACCCTGCAATTATCATTCCCACAGTAGGGATAACGGCAAGCTGCCAGCAGAGTGAGTACATGCAGTAAAGTACAATGACAGTGTGGATGGTAACTTCGATAATCAGCATCCCGATAAAGCCGAGACCGTCCCAGATACGGTCTATGTCGTCCTTTACGCGGGACATGAGTTCTCCGCTGTTTATTTTGTCGAAGAAAGCTGCAGAGAGTGACTGAATTTTACGGAATAAGTCGATGCGGAGCTGACTGCCGATTTGTGCGGCAGTTGTGTCAAACAGATATTCTTTTATATATTGGAATACACAGCGTCCGACGCCGACGGCAAGATAGCCGAGAAGGAATTTCCACAGCAGTTCAATCTGCCGTGCAATAACAACATCATCTATAATATGCTGGGTAATAATCGGCGAAAGCATATCCAGCGACACACTCAGCAGCATGGCAGTAAGACCGACGGCATATGCTGGCCAGTGCTGCCGGACGTACTTTTTTACATTGAGTTTTTGAGCTGTACCCATGAATAACCCCGAAGTATAGAGAATGGTGAAGTGTTCTATATTACTATAGTAATGGAGTAAAAATTGTCAACACAGATGTATTGTCTTTGGAAGTCACAGGATGAAGGAGTGAATGTTTTTCTGATGCAGGCAGCTCTGTGTACGTAATGCAGATGCGATCAGACAGTAAAACACTGATTAATGTATGCACTAATCAGTGTCCGCATAGAAATCTTATCCGGGTCAGAGAGACTGCGTGAGGAATTTTTTCAGTGCAGCTTCGGCTTTATCTTCGTCTC
>JBAYAJ010000094.1:0-9540 GCA_041669845.1 Treponema sp. | reverse complement strand
TGATGCTTCTGCCAGCTCCCTGCTTGCAGTACTTTTTTTATTTGTAATTTCCGCAACGCTTTCCATTGACGAAACAATCTGTTTAACAGATGCGGTCGCTTCCTCTACTGCGCTGCTCTGATTCTCAACACCTTCATCAAGTGATAGGATATTTCCGTTTATCTTAGTAACAGCTTTTGCTGCTTCTCCGGCCGTTCCATCAAGTACTTTCATCTGTTCATTCATTGAAGCAGCATTTGAAGAAATCTCGTGAAGAGCACTGAAAGTCTCCTGTGTTGCATTAGTCATAATTTCTTTAAGGTTTACAGCCTGAGACATAGTTTCGTTAATTGAACGGACAATTTTTGACAGCCGGTCAAGAAATGTATTATAACTGGTACTCAGCTCGCCCACTTCGTCATCAGTCAGGACAGGAAGTCTTCCGGTAAGATCCCCTTCTCCATCCGATAAAGATTTCAGTACAGAAGCCACTGATCTGACAGGTCTCGCTATAGCTCTTCCGAGTATAATAGATACAACAACAGACAGTAGTATAACAAACAGCGCTATAATGGTTATAGCAATAGAACTATTTTGAATAAGTACTTCCGCTGCACTTTTCTTTGCAGCAACAATTGCATCAATATCGTCCGTATAATTCCCCGTACCTACAACCCAGTCGAACGGTTGAAAATAAGCAGAATAGCTTCGTTTCGGTTTTGCCTCAGTTTCACCACTGCGCGGGAAATAATAATTAACGAACCCGCCCCCCGACAGTGCTGTCTTGATAACTTCCTGTACAAACAACGTCCCGTTCACATCCTTTTGGTTATATCTGTTTGTTCCTTCAGTTTCTGTACCGAGATAGACAATATTGTTACCTTTTGAAGTATCTATCCAGAAATAATTATTATTATACCGTAAATTCCGGACAACATCCGCCGCCCTGTATTCAGCCTCGTCTTTTGTATACGTACCTGCCTCATACATTTTTCCATACCGGTCAAGAATCGTCATGACCGTTTCAACTTCAGATTTTATGAGTTTGTCATAATCTTCTCTGAGCGTACGATCCATTGAAACAATATTGCCGTTACTGATTTTTCTGATGATGACAAAATTTGCAGCAAGACAGACTATACCGACACCTAAACCAGCCGACAGTGTCGCTAAAAAAATCTTGGTAGATATTCTTTTCATTCCGAGACTCTCCTTATAAGAAAACACTGATTAAGCAGGCTCATTTCTATCAGTGTATTCCTGATACTGCATAAAAAGCAGATATTTCATCTACAGCTTTTTATACTTTTCCGTTTTCTGATACTAATAACTATAATTCTAAAATCAGCAAAACACAATGCTTTTACTATTATTCTGAAAAAGAAGGCAGATAAAATACGTTTAATCACTTTTTCACTGATCTTTTACAAAATTCATACAGAACAGGAGTATAAAGGATCATCTGTACCGGATATATACCTCCGGTAATCCGTGCATATGTACACAGATATTCTTAATCAGGAGAAATACTATGAAAATGGTAAAAAAAACACTGTTTGCTGCAGTAAGCGCTGCCTGCATACTGTTCACTGTAAATGCGGAAGACATGCCGGCAGGTAAATCCGCTCCGTTTGCCCGGGAGCAGGTAACGGCACAGCCGTACAACATTACAGTGGGAGTCGGAAGTACTATTACGGAAGCCCGTTTCAACTGGATTTCAGGTTCATTCACTACACCGGTAGTCCAGCTTGCAGAAACAAAGCAGGTAAAAAAGAATATGTTCCCAAAAGGTACAGCTTTTACAGGTATTTCGGTTCCTGTCACCGCAACAGAAGGTGTTCAGGATAATATAAACAACGAGGAAATTGCTACCGGTGAATGCGCATGCAAAGTCACCGTTGAAAATCTTGTTCCCGATACAGTATATTCATACCGCGTCGGCAACGGTACGACATGGAGCAGCATATACACGTTTAAAACCGGTAATGAGCGCAGCATCAGTTTTGCAGTCTTCGGAGATCCCCAGATGGGCGCATCAGGAGATCTTGAACATGACCGGGCTGGCTGGACAAAAACACTAAAAGCAGTACTGAAAGATCATAAGGATGTAAACTTTCTTTTTTCTCTCGGAGATCAGGTTAACAACTATGATTCTCTTGCAAAGCAGCAGTCAGAGTACGAAACTTTTATGAATCCGGACCCGGAACATAATTATATACAGGAACATCAGCTTGCAGTTCTTGAAGGTAACCATGACCACCAGATGGGAAAATATTACAGTTTTCATTATAATCTTCCAAACGTATCAGATCTGGGACAGACATCAAACAACAAAATACTGAACAACGACGGCGATTACTGGTTTACCTACGGTTCCGTTCTTTTCATCATTCTCGAAGGCAACAATTTCTACGATACAGCTGCACATGAACAGGCTTTAAAAGATGCCGTTGACGCAAATAAAAACGCAAAGTGGAAGATAGCCGCATTCCATCAGGCTCCCTACAGTGAAGCGAATCATTCTGCGGCAAACGCACCTGATGACGATGTTCTCTTTATGCGTCAGAACTGGACAAAACTGATGGATGAATACAACGTAGATGTTGTTTTTAATGGCCACGATCACTATTACACACGTACATGGCAGATGTTCGGTGGTATGCCGGTTGATACAACAAAAACAGAATCCGTTACAAATCCGAAGGGAACAGTATACTTTACACTTGACTCAGGTACTGGCAGTAAATATTACAAATACAATACCAGTGCGGATCATTCTTTCAGCGCAGCCGGATGGCAGAACAATGTACCGACATATTCCTATGTAACCGTAACAAAGAGTCAGTTTAAAATTACAACATACGAAACGTATTCCGATACCGTTATCGATACCTATACCATAAATAAAAAATAAAGGTATAAACCCTTTTCAACTACAAAATAAACCAGCACAGCAGTAGCATCCGGTTTTTACATGCTGGTTTATTCCGGAGCCTTACAGATGAGACTACATATATCCGTCAGACAGGTGATTTCAGATATCGTCCTTGCCGTTCTTATCGTTCTTTATACGACAGGTACGATGCTGATCAGCCGGCATACATCCTACTATGATATATACAAACTATCCGGCAGAGACAGCGTTTCATTTGAAAAAGCGGTCGTCACCGGAGTTTCTTCAGAAAAACTGGAAAAACATTCTGTTCAAAAAGGAATGATAACAGGAATTCAGGAACTTACAGTTCGTATACTCTCCGGACAATATGCCGGAAAAGTCGTTCCTGTCACCAATTATCTTAACTATGATACCAGTTACCGTTTTGCCAGAGGAAATCATCTGATAGTATCGGTAAATACAACAGGCGACAAAAAATCAGTTCATATCTTTGTCAGTACACCCGACAGACTGTCCGTTCTCTGCCTGTTTGCTTTACTGACTGCTCTTCTTCTCTGTATAGCAGGCGGCAGACAGGGATTCCGGTCCGTACTTGCAATCGTTTTTACGCTTTCAAGCATTCTTTTTGTTTTTATACCGCTTGTATACCACGGGATACAGCCGGCAGGGGCTGCCGTACTGCTAGCAGCCGTAACAGCAGGCATTACACTGCCGCTGACAGGCGGAACCGGCAGGAAGACCATAACGGCAACAGCAGGTACACTTGTCTGCCTCTGCCTCGCTGCCGGTGTACAGGCAGTCTTCTGCAGACTGACCATGGTTTCGGGGTTTACATTCGGTGACACCGACTCACTTATGCAGATAGCAGCACATTCCGGACTTAAAATAGGCGGACTGCTTTTTGCAGCAGTACTGATTTCATCTCTCGGTGCAGTGATGGATATAGCCATGTCGATAGCGTCGGCCGTAAATGAAGTTCATTTGAACAATTCATCTGCAGGATTCAGGGAACTGTTCACAGCGGGCATACATATGGGACGTGATATGATGGGAACAATGGCAAATACACTTATACTTGCATTTACCGGCTCTTCACTTGTTATGTTAGTTCAGATTTACACGTACAACATGCAGCCGGATCAGGTTTTAAACTCGAACAGTATAGCGGTGGAAATAATACAGGCCCTTTCGGGAAGTTTTGCGGTCATCAGTGCGGTTCCTGTTGTTTCTGCACTGAGTGCGGAACTGCTCTGCTGTAAAGAAGGCAGGACTAAATGAGACCTGCCCGTCCTGTTGGGCAGGTCCCTGTTTTAAGTCGTGAGTAAAAAATGCTTCCGCATTTTTATTTTATCTACACGTAAAAAAGACCTGCCCGTCCTGTTGGGCAGGTCCCTGTTTTAAGTCGTGAGTAAAAAATGCTTCCGCATTTTTATTTTATTTACACGTAAAAAAGACCTGCCCGTCCTGTTGGGCAGGTCTTTTTTACTCTTGACTTTTTGTGCTTTTCTTGTATTATATATATAGGTGTTAGCAGGATTACCAAACACAATCCTGCTTCAATTGCAACGGTAGCAATGCAGAAACACAACTTTTTGTGGTACTTGTTATAGGAGGTAATTCTATGGCGGTATTAGTTCTGTTATTAGCAGTTGTTGCTCTTGGTATGTACCTGATTGAGCGTAATGCTGATTCAGGGGTTTAAAAATGGCGGAACCGGACCGCTTAATCCGGCAAATGGGAAAGAGCAAGTAGGCACGGCATTGTCGAAAATCTTTCCCCTCGTTTAAGAACGATCAGGCTGGTTTATCTGAAATAAATCAGCCTTTTTTATTTGTGAAGAATGTTTTCTTTTCTGCAGACAGAGTTTTCTAAAAAATGGGACAGAATTCAAATCCTGCGGTCTTCAGGTTGTCTTCCAGGCTTTTGTCAGCTTCATCAATAACGACGATGTAATAAGTTGTACCGCTTGCCCGTGTTTCTGTTGTAATATACGGCTTAAATCCTTTATCCGTCAATGCTGCCACCAGACTGTCTGCATTTGCTTTTTCCCTGAACAGTCCCATCTGCAGTTTTTTTGGTTTCTGAACATCTGCCGGCACATCATCAGCTGCAGCAGATTTTGCACTGTCTGCCGTATCTGCTGCAGCCGCAGTATCGCCGGCATCCATAACCAGTTCAGGCTGTGCTCCTGTTTTCCGCGGAACAAAATACCAGAACGGAGCTGGCAGCTGCTGAACAGTACCGGTGACAATCCCGGTCTCCAGAGATAATGGGAATTCCTTTCTAAGCGAATCAGCGTATGTATCGTCGCCGGTAATATACCAGAGTGTAAGAAGTACGGAAGGTTTTACAGGAACCATCGACGGAAGTACTGCATACGTTTTGAGCATAATGACAGGTTCTGCCAGATCATCGCTGTTTTCCGCCCTGCAGAGTGAACTCCAGAGTGCATACAGTTTAATATACGCCTGAATCGTGCTGTCTTTCGAATTGCGGACGGCAGAATTCAGGTAGCTGTCGGCTGTTGCAGAATCCCCGGAGCTGAGCGCACAGCGGACTGCATCAAGAACAAGCTGTTCGGAGCTTTTTACAGGCATGCCCGGAGCATCACCTGCAGCTATTGCCGCAGCCGCAGCATACGAATCCCGGGCATCGTCAAATAGTGCACGCTGTTCCTGCAACGCCCCGAGAAATGCATACAGAGCACGTTTTTCAGCCGGATCGGAAAGTTTATTTATATTCGATTTTATATATTTGATAGAATCGTCTGCCGTATCTTCCTTTGCAGATTCATCCGCGGCTGAACGGGCAGTCAGTGCCTGAGCGGAAATAAAACAGGAACAGAAAAGGACAGACAGTGTCAGACAGATAATTTTTTTCATTTTTTCCCGGATGGAGCAGTATCGGACTGTTTTGTTTCTGCAGGTGCAGAAGTCTCCGCCTGTTTTTCTGCATTGATTTTATTCATGATATCCTGCTCAGTTTTTACTTTCATCTTTGCAATTTTCTTTGCGGTTACTTTCCTGCCTCTGCCGAATGAAAAAGGAAGTGCAACTATAATACCGGCACCAAATGAAATAAGAATCGTCACAAACACCGGAACATTCCGGAACGTATGAAAAAGGAGATTCACATTGCATCTGTTATCAAGATTAAATCCCGTAAAGAACGCAATGACTATAACAATAACTATTGTAGTTATCAAACCTACCATACCGCACCTCTCATTACAGAAACACTGATTAAGCAGTTTTACTTTACCAGCGTATCCGTAGTACTATATTTTACCTGAATTGAACGAGATCCGCAACATACCTTATACGGCTGTGCCTTTAAACGTCTGTCCGTTAAGCTCCGTGATCCGTACAGTCATAAAGCTTCCGATAAGGGATGCTGCACCTGCAAAAGCCACTCGTTCATCCTGCGCTGTCTTACCAAGAACTTCTGCCTTACTGTCCCGGCTTACAGATTCAACAAGTACCTGAACTGTATTCCCTACCCGTTTCTTCATTTCTTCAGCCGTAATTTTAAGCTGCATATCGATAATTTTCTGCAGTCTGTCCTTTTTTATATCAAGCGGAACCTGATTGTCCATTTTACACGCCGGAGTTCCTTCCCGCGGATTATAATAGTACATAAATGCGTTCTCATAACGCACCGTCTGCATAAGACTTACCGCTTCGGAAAAATCAGCCTCTGTCTCGCCGGGGAATCCAAGCATAATATCAGTTGTAAGAGAAACATCCGGTATTCCCTTTCGTATCCTGTCAACAAGTGCAAGATATGATTCACGGTCATACCGGCGGTTCATCGCCTTCAGAATACGGCTGGATCCGTGCTGCACCGGCAGATGTATATGATGGCAGAGCACCGGATTTTCCGCAATGACACTGATGACATCGTCGTTCAAATCCTTCGGATGACTCGACATAAAACGCACCCATCCGATCGGAGACTTCACCGCAGCAAGATGATCTGCAATTATTTTCAATAATTCTGCAAAGTCGACATCACCGTCGCTGTAAGAATTGACATTCTGTCCCAGCAGCGTTATTTCTTTTACACCGTACGCCGAAAGTGTATCAAGCTCGGCAAGGATCTCATCCACAGGACGGGATATTTCTCTGCCCCGCACATATGGCACGATACAATACGTACAGAAATTATTACAGCCGTGCATAATTGGTACAAATGAGGAAAATGCTCCCGGTTCATACGAAAGGGGTGCAAACTCGTATGAAGGAATATCGTCAGGCGCATCCGCATACCGGTGTTCCTCTACAGCTGTAACAACGTCTCCGAAATGCTGCTTCGCAAATGTACCCACGACGTAGTCTATGCACGGATAGTCTTTCTTCAGCGACGAAAGCAGCCGTTCTGCCATGCAGCCGGTAACGACAAGCGTCAAAGGCTTTGCTCCGTCCTGAACGTACGCTGCAGCACGTTCAAGAGACTTGCTTTTAGCCCCTGGCTCTCTGCTGCGTACTGCCTTAAGCCCCGAATACCAGCCGAGCCGTCCGAAAATACGGTTTTCCGCCGTGGCCCGGACAGAACAGGTATTGATAATGACCATATCGGCAGTCTGCGGATCATCCGCTTTAGTCCACCTGCGCGCAATAAGAAGCTGTTCAAGAGAAGCAGACTCGGCGGAATTCATCTGACATCCGTATGTTTCAAAAAAGTACGTCATGTTGTACTCCATATATATTTTGTTCCACCCGTGCAATACGCTCCGCTCCGCTGCGCGGGAATCGGCATACGCACCTGCTATGCCTCATCATCTGACATCCGTATGTTTCAAAAAAGTACGTCATTCGTTATATCCTTTCTGGGAAATCGGGCACGTACCATATTCAGTACGCGCACAGGCATTATGATTATGGATGCTTTCGAAATTTTCCGCCTCCACACTGAACCACTCAAACGGTTTCTCGACGGGAAACGAACGGAGTCCAAGATAGACTTCACGTACCACATCTTCGACAAACCGGGGATTGTCGTATGCGTGTTCCGTCACCCATTTTTCGTCTCTGCGCTTGAGCACGGAATACAAACCTCCCGATGCACATCCTTCTATCATAGTTATCACGTCTTCTATCCAGAAAAAATCAGAATACAGCAGTTTTACCCGCACTATTCCGCGTTGATTATGCGCGCCGTAATCGCTTATCGCCTTTGAACACGGACACAGCGTCGTCACGGGGACTGCAATTGAAATAAAAAAATTGCGGATATCCTCACCAACGCTTCCTTCGTACGAACACGTATAACTCATTATCCCTGCTTCACCGGACACTGGCGCTTTCTTTTCTATAAAAAACGGAAACGTCACCGTACCGTAAGCGTACTGAGCCGAAAGGCTTCCGCGGATCTCATCGAGCATCTCCAGAAAGTGATTCATCGTAAGGTCGCTGTGATGTTTATGAAAAATTTCTATAAAGCGGCTCATGTGGGTACCCTTATAGTGATGAGGCAGATTCACGAACAAATCTACCACAGCCGTCGTCTGCTGAGTTTTGTTGACCTTATCCAATACCTGCACAGGATACTGAAGTCCGCGTACTCCCACTTTCTGAAGAGGAACTTCACGTGTATCCGCTTCGCTCTGAATGTCGCGGAGTATTTTTCTCGATTTACTTTCCAAGAGTCCGCTCCGCAGCCTCAAGTGTATTTACCATAAGCATTGCTATCGTCATCGGCCCTACTCCACCCGGTACCGGTGTAATATATGAAGCAATTTCCCTGACACTGTCAAAATCAACATCTCCCTCAAGGTGAAACCCGCTTTTCCTGGACGCATCGGGAATACGGTTTACTCCTACATCTATAACAACAGCCCCCTGCTTTACCATACCGGCAGTAACAGTATGCAAGTGACCTGCTGCAGCAATAAGAATATCCGCCTGTCTGGTAATTTCTGCAAGATTTCTGGTACCAGTATGGCAGACAGTGACAGTCGCGTTGCATTCTCTCCGTGACAGAAGCAGTGCAACAGGTTTACCAACAATATTTGAGCGGCCGATTACTACCGCATGTGCACCGTCCGTTCTGATATTCATTTTCTGCAGCAGCACGATAATACCGTGCGGTGTACAGGGCAGAGGCGAAGGACAACCTATAACCATATTGCCCACATTCACCGGATGAAACCCGTCAACATCTTTCGCAGGGTCGATTGCAAGCAGCACTTTTTTTTCATCAATATGATGAGGAAGCGGCAGCTGAACAAGAATACCGTGAACAGAAGGATCCATATTCAGCTCCCTGATCAGTGTCAGCAGATCGGATTCGGTTGTATTCTCAGGAAGATGTACTGACCGGTCCGCCATACCGGCCTGAGCAAGTGCTTTCTGCTTACCCGTAACGTATGAAACGCTCGCAGGATCATCTCCGACCAGAATAACAGAAAGGCACGGCGTTATATGCTTCTCCTTCAAACATGCAGTCCGTTCTGCAACATCCGCACGCACATCAGCCGCTATCTGTTTTCCATCTATAATCACTGCACTCATATGATTCTCCCGGGCATGTAACCACTGCCACCCTGAAATAGTTATATAATTGATAAAAAGCATTAAAAAATGATATAGTCACTATATCTTTTTTTGGACAATTATTCTATCAGTGAGGAAAAATGAAACGGATTTTACCGCTCTTCTGCATGC
>JBAYAJ010000093.1:0-9576 GCA_041669845.1 Treponema sp. | reverse complement strand
GATCGTCAAAAAAAATCGTATCATCAACTGTACCATTGCACAGTGCAAGTGCTTTCTGATATGCCCCTGCGTATGGTTTACCGTTCAGACCGCAGCTTCTGATATCGCAGATATGGGTGAATAAATCAGCTATATTTAATTTTGCGAGTACCCGGTCGGCGTGTTCTTTCGGGGAATTAGTAAGTATTAATTTGGGTATGGCGATTGACACGAGCAAAGGGCGGAGTATGGGATCCGGAGGCAGTTCATCAGCTTCATTTTCAGGATGCACCCGGGAAAAATAATATTCGGTATCAGTAAAACCTTCGTGCCTCAGCCATTCCAGTGTTGTTGAGAATTCCGGAAGGTGCTGCGTTCTCAGTTTTACTGCTTCATCATAGGTTATATGGAAGAATTCTGCGACGAAGGAAAGCATTCGGAATGTAATGCCTGTATCCATTGCTGCGGTAGATGAATATAAAGTGTTGTCAAGGTCGAATACCAGATTACGTATTACCATCAGCTGAGTATATCATAAAGTATGACACATTTATACCTGTTGTACGGCGTGACATAGTGAGCTAAAATTACAGCAGAGCATTTATGATGCATTAAAATTAATTTTATTCGTGCGGAGGGTTTAATACCCCGCCCCTTGGGGCGTATGAAGGGTATTAAATCCCGACTGCAATACCTTTAGAGAACTCCATACCCCGTGCTTGCGTCGAGGTTGGTGATTGTTAATAAGGAGAATAATATGCCGCATATTATAATTCAGATGTATCCGGGGCGTGACGATGAACTTAAAGCAGCCGTTGCACGGGAAGTTGTTGAAGCTGCAAGCCGTGCACTCGGCAGAGGGGAAGAACATTTTTCATTGAGTATTGAAGATGTACCACAGGAAAAATGGGATACCGATGTCGTACCTCACCGTGAAGACGGAAACAAAAAACTGTTCATTGATAAGGGTAAACTGCTAAAATAAATGAAAGTCACGCTGGCGGTAGATTCATTTAAAGGAAGCATATCTCCGCCGGGGCAGCACAGCTGTCATTGAGATGGCTGCTGCAAGCGGACTTACACTTGTTCCAGAGGGAAATCTGAACCCGATGGAGACAACAACGCTCGGTACCGGAGAGCTCATGATGCATGCGCTCTCCGGTGGATGTACGAGGGTCCTTATTGGTATCGGCGGAAGTGCAACGAATGACGGCGGTATCGGATTTGGGCTTCGTGCATTCTGTAATGCTGAACTCCGGAACGGTATAGAACTAGTTCTGCATGAGACTGATATTGAAGAAAGTATGCGTTCGTCGGTGCTTGTTATAACCGGTGAAGGAAGAATCGACAGGCAGACTGGATGTGGAAAAGTACCGGTGGGAGTTGCACGACTTGCAAAAAAATACGGACTTCCGGTGATCGCGATTGCAGGAAGCATCGGTGAAGGAACGGAAGATTTGTATAAATGTGGTATCGACGCAATAGTCTGTACAACGGATGCCCCTATGAAATTAAGCGAAGCGATGATACGCGCACCGGAGCTTATTGAGAATGCAGCGTTAAGAACATGGAAACTGCTTCAGGTACGTTTGTAATGTTTGTTGATTTTCATACACATCTCCATATGTATGCAGCAGGCCCCTGCCGTGACGAAGCGCTCCGCAGTATTATCTGTAATACTATCTTTACGGTTGCAGCATCTGTTGATGTTCCGTCATGGAATGATTCGCTTGCTTCTGCGGGGCTTGTGAACGTATCCGGGAAAAAACTGATTGTACCGACATTTGGTATCCATCCGTCGTATTGCGTCGGACTTCCCGATAATGAAGCAGAACTTACATCATATCTTGAACCGTTCCTTGCAGCTTCACCGCTTATCGGAGAAATCGGTCTTGATTTCTGGTGGGAAAAGAAAATACCTCACTATGTACAGGAGCGCGTATTCCGCTGCATTCTGGATCATTGCAACCGCACGGGAAAATACTGTGTGATTCACACAAAGGGAGCGGAACAGCGCGTAGCAGATATTCTTTCTGATTTTCCCTGTGCAAAACCGGTAATTCACTGGTATGATGGTCCCCCCGATGTGTACAGGACGTTTATTTCGCGTGGGTATATGCAGACATTCGGCTGTGAAGTCAGATATTCCGGGCATGTACGCCGGCTGCTTGCAATGACACCTCCTGAACTGCTGCTTTCAGAAACTGACAATCCCACCGGTGAACAGTGGTTGGGCGGTACGGAATCATCGCCAGCTTTGATTAAACGCGTGGTATGTGATATGGCGGATGTAAAACAAGTAAGTTGTACTGAGATGGAGACAATAATCATGCACAATGCCGGACGAACGGGAATTTTTTAACAGAAACAGAACTGTTGCTCCGCCTGCCGAATCCTGCTATATTTTACCTGTGCAGATACGAAAAACAATTCCTGCTGATTTACCTGCAGTAATGAATATTTATCATGATGCCCGGAATTTCATGAAAGAGCACGGTAATCCTGATCAGTGGGGAACATTTTATCCGGCAGAAGAACTTGTTATTAGCGATATAGCCGGAGGAATCAGCTGCGTATGTGTCGACGGAAATACTATTGCCGCTGTGTTTGTCTTTAAGACCGGTGAGGACGAAACATATGCAAAGATTTATAACGGTGCCTGGTTCAACGACGGACTCTACGGCGTGGTACACCGGATTGCGTCGGCACACAATGTGAAGGGTGCTGCCGCATTCTGCCTTAACTGGGCATTTGAGCAATGTGGAAATGTACGCATAGACACACATGCCGACAATATTCCGATGCAGCATCTGCTTGCAAAACTTGGTTTTATACGCTGCGGTATTATCCATACCTATGACGGCACTGACCGTTATGCGTTTCAGAAGACAAAATAAGATATTCTCTGCCTGTAAATACAGACCAGACGGCCGGGTATCGTTCAATAAAAGCACTTATTTATACAGTTGAAGCTTTTTTGATTATAAATTATTATATAGACATGATGTGCAGAAAATTCTGTACTCTTTTTTCGCTGATTCTCGCGTTAATATCTGTCGCCGGATATGCATGTGTTTATAGTGTGTATACTGCGCAGAGTAACGCGCTAATTCTTCAAACGGCATCAGAGCGTACGGGAGCAGTCCTTGCTGCCGGCTGTTTATCTGCTCAGAAACCGGAATGCAGTGAAATAAGAATTATGCAGCAGAAGCAGTCTGCCCCCTTACGGACCGGCGGGGAAATCGATCTGCATGCATATACGACGGATTTTGCGTACATTCCTCAATGCAGTCAGAAACCGGTTTTTCTGCCGCAGAAAGATGTATACACACAGTTTGAAAATAAATATCTTGATACTATTATAACGCTTCAGACGCTTAACTGAAAGTCTCCGTTACATTCCGTAAAATTATTAATTTTTCTCTATTTTAACAGGATGTGTAGTTATGAAAAACATGTTTACACAGATAGTTTTGACGGCTGTGTTCGGGATTGGTATGTGTGTGATTTTGCCCGAATGTATATTTAAAGCCATCGAACGGGTACGTAATTTTTTCAGGAAGCATAAAAATATATGAAGAAGGTAATTCATTTCAGCAGGGCATTTATTCCCTGCGCTGTCTGCAGTACGCTCATTATTTTGAGCGGGGTATTCGGTATAATATTCAAAGGAATAAATTTTGGTCTGGAATTCAAGCCCGGCCTGATTGAACAGGTTTCAATTGAGCAGCCTGCCGGAAAAAATATTTCTGCCGATGATGTAAGAGATTCTCTTACATCATTGAGAGAAGCAGAAGTAAAAGAAACAGGTACGGAAACATCAATCCGGAAAAATTTTCAAATTCGTTTCGGAACAGCTGGCAGGTCGAATCATGATGTACAGACAGACGCGGTACTTCATGATTTGTACAATGCGTTCGGGAAGGCAAATGTCCAGGAAATAAGTACCGATTATATCGGTTCCCAGTTTTCTACAACACTTGTCAAGAATACAATTCTGCTTGTTTGCGCTACGCTTGTGCTGATCTGGCTGTATGCCCTTGTCCGTTTTCACTGGGATTATGCGTTCGGTGCAATAATTGCCCTTATCCACGATTCTTTTATTATGATGACGTTCGTCGTATGGACGCGCATGGAATTTACAACGACAACCATCGCGGCGATTCTTACGATTATCGGTTATTCAATAAACGCAACTGTCGTTATACTTGACCGCCTGCGTGAGAACGTGAGGAAATATCCTGATGAAAAAAATTTTATGTTCCTGCTCGATAAATCTCTTTCTGATACGCTGAGCCGTTCGATTATCACGACAGTAACGACGATGTTTGCTTCTGTTGCATTGTTCGTGTTCACGACCGGAAGTATTAAAGATTTTGCTTCTGCATTGAATATCGGATTAATAAGCGGTTGCTATTCATCGATTTTCATTTCGAGCGGATTTATTGCCCTTATGAACAGAGTAAAGAAACACGGGCAGGTGGACAGAACAAAGAAAGAGAGTTTCGGATTTGAAACAGAGGTATCAGAATGACAATTACACAGATGCTTCAGCAGAGCGGGCTGCTTACTGTATTAGGGATGGGCGTTGTTTTTATTTTTTTAGTAATCATGATTATATTGATGCATGTGCTGCATGCGGTAGTCCACGCGTTTCGTCTTGATAAAGATGTATGTGAAGAAAAGCAGAAAACTGAACATATGGGGGATGAAGACAAAACCTGCGGCGAAGTTATTGCCGCGGTCGCGGCAGTGGTTCGGGACAGAAAAGTAAACGGTGCTTAGCGCAGCCTGAATGCAGCGGCGGGCATACGACTGCCGCCGCATTTCCGTTTTGAATTGCAATTACTCGCTGAATGTTATACTCTGAACCGTGCTGAATGCATGAGGCTTTATGAATTTTATCAGGAAAAATCGATCAGCGCAGCTGAAATCTGCCGCTGTCATCAACAGAGCAGCACTTCCTATGTTTCAGCTTACGCTTCCCATCATTGGAGAAACGTTTTTCCGGACACTTGTAGCCTCTGCCGATACGCTTATGCTCAGTTCGTATAAAGACAGTGCAGTGGCGGCCGTCGGCATGATGGGACAGTATATTTTTTTTACGCAGCTGCTGTTCAATATTATCTGTACCGGTGCAAGCATTGTTCTTGCACAGTATATCGGTGCGGGCAGGACAGAAAAGGCTGAACGTGTAACGAAAGCAAGTACAGCGATGGCTTTGTATATTGGTGCCGCTGTTACGTTATTCGGTATTGTTGCTACAAAGCCTTTGCTGTCCATGTACAGCATTGAAGATGATGTTCGTACTTTTGCAGCGGAATATTTCATTATTTTCGGCGGAATTGGGGCGTTTGCAACTGCATTCAATATGCTCCAGGGAGCCGTTCTCCGTGCATATGGTTATACGAAAGATGCGCTCATAGGTACTATTATTGCGAATGTTATTAATCTTGCAGGAAATGCGCTGGCAATATACGTTATTAAAAACGGATTTGAAGTAACGGGGACTGCATGGGCATCTGTTGCGTCACAGGTCGTTTCCTGCTTCATTTATACGTATATGATACGGACTCACGCCGAAGTAAAGATGCCTCTTAAAGGAGTATTTAAGTTCGACAGGGAAAGTTACGTAACAGTCCTCAGAATTGGTATTCCGACTGCAGGTGAGAGCATA
Source organism: Treponema sp. (assembly GCA_041669845.1). GTDB lineage: Bacteria > Spirochaetota > Spirochaetia > Treponematales > Treponemataceae > Treponema_D. Next base: position 3,920 of record JBAYAJ010000093.1, on the reverse strand, counting down.
AGCTACAACGTCGCACAGATTGTTATTATGGCAATGGTATCAACGCTCGGTACGGCATCAATGTCTGCTCTGGTGTATGCACAGACTATTGTGCGTTATGTGTATGTTCTGGCAAACTCAATCGGTGTTGCTGTCCAGATAAAGACGGGATATTTCGTCGGTGCGGGTAAATCAGATACAGCATACGTGAAAGTTTATAAATATCAGCTTATAGGTTCGTGCTGCTCTCTTGCGGTAATATTGATTATTAATCTGTTCAGTACGGAGCTTGTCTCGCTGTTTACTCATGATCCGGATATTATCTCCAGACTCAAAATATTACTTCGTATAAGTATTTATTACGAATTAGGCCGTTCCATGAATCTTATTACGATTTCTGCGCTCAAAGGAAGCGGGGACGTAAAATTTCCGGTTTTTTATGGTATTTGTTCAATGTGGGGAATAATGGTTGCAGGCAGCTGGTTCTTCGGAATGAAACTTGGTTACGGGCTTACCGCTGTATGGTGGAGCATCGGGAGTGATGAGTTTTCCCGCGGTGTCGTTATGGTGCTGCGCTGGCATTCAAAGCGCTGGATGAGTAAAGCTATCAGCTGAGAGGTGTACTGTACCAAAGCTTTTCATTGTCGGAAAAAGCAGTCTGCACTCTGCCGGTATTTTCCAGCCATGCAAGATATGAACGCAGTGTACTTCCAACAAGACAGTATTGTTCAAAATTCATAGCACGCCGGTATCCGGTGAAAACTTTCTGCAGCAGTTTTTCAAATGTAACGGGTGTTCTGCACCAGTCGGTGATGTTGCCGGCGACGGAAAGGACGTTTGCTTTATTCAGTGCTGCAAGTTCCCTGATGTCGTTTATCGGTATGACATGTGACGGAACGAACAGTGCCGCGTTCATGGCCGCGATTTTTTCAAGAGTTTTGACATATGCATCAGCGTCATACAGGAATGTAATGCCGTATCGTTTCAGAATAGTCTCACTGCAGATGCTGTCTGCAAGAAAAACGACATCATCGTCAGTACGTATTCCGACCATGTCGAAGAAGTGTCCAGGCAGCGGAATGATTTCAAGTCCGGAAGAGATACTGCCGGTCATTTCATGTGCAGCGCAGGGAGCTGCCATCATACCTCTGCCTCTGATGCTTCTGCACGGATATCCTCCATATGAGAGTGACGGATGGACATCCGGATGCTGCATAAGCGCCACTTCAAGTCCATGCGCGTAAACGCTGCACCCTGTCTTCTGCTGCAGCCAGTGGCAGCCTCCTGAATGGTCCGGATGTGAGTGAGTAACGATAATTCCCTTCAGGTTCCATTTGTGTGCTGCAATGATATCAAATATAAGTTTACCGGCCGTATCGCTGTAACCGCTGTCTATGAGCCAGGCATCTGTCCCGTCAAGATAGATACCGACCCGTGCAGGATTCTCAATATAGTAGGTGTTCTTACCGGCCTGAATAAGGTCAAACATAACTGGATCCTGAAAAGTCACGCGTAATATTTTTTGCCCATGTTCCTTTCAGGTAATGATGAACAATTACCGGCATCTTTTCGAATTCGTCAAGATACAGTACAAAGTATACGAGAATCGGCGGAAGATGAAATACAAATGCGCACAGCAGTCCGAGTGGTACAGAAACACACCACATGGAAATTATGTCAAGAATAAAACCGAATTTTGCGTCGCCGCCTGCCCTGAAAATACCGCATATCATGACTGTGTTAATTGCTGCTCCTACTATTGAACATGCGTTGATATATACCATAATACCCAGAAGACTGGTAGCCTGCGGTGTAAGGACCGCTATTTTAAATACAAGCGGCCGGCATAACAACAGCAGAATGCCTGCAAGTACACCTGCAGCAATTGTGCTCCGGCAGAGATGCGATGCATCTTTTTTTGCATTTTCCAGGTTTCCTGATCCCATTTCTTTACCTATGAGGATTGCTCCGCCGTATGCCATTCCGAAGCAGAGGACGGAAACCAGATTGCGTGCAACGTTAACGACTGAGTTGGCCGCAACGATATCTTCTCCAAGATGGCCCATAATTACTGAATACATGGAAAATGCAGCACCCCATACAAGTTCATTACCGAGCGCAGGAAGTGAATACCGTGAGAAATCTTTAAGCAGCAGCTTATTGCGTTTCAGAATAACAGCCGGAGTAAGATGAATGCTTTTGATATGAAGAGAAGCTGCGGTTGTGAGTATGAGTTCTATTACACGTGCAATCGTTGTTGCCAGTGCTACACCTTTTATTCCGGACCGCGGAACGCCGAAAAGTCCGAAAATAAAAACCGCGTTAAGAAATACATTGAGAATGAGCGCACTGGCGGTAAGTGCAGTGACAAGTTTTACATGTTCGATGCTTTTTAATACAGCCTGAAAGATCTGTGAAACAGAAAGCAGGAAATAGGAGAAACTTACAATCTTCAGATACTCTGCTCCAGAGGAGATAAGCGATTCATCGTTTGTAAAGATGCGCATGAGACTGCGGGGGAACATAAAGGCTACAACCGTGAAAAGAATTCCGGTTGCACAGGATAGCCGCATGGCTATGCCGGTAAGCGTTTCGATTGATTCCGAATCCTTTTTTCCCCAGTATTGGGCAGTTAACATGATAAGTCCAGACGACATTCCGGTGAAAAAAAGCATAAGCACAAACTGTATCTGGCCTGCAAGCGATACTGCTGCTATTGCAGTCTGACCGACACAGCCGAGCATTATAACGTCTGCAGAACCGACTGCTGCCGTTATCAGGTTTTGAAGTGCAATAGGCCCGACTAAAATAAAAAGGGCATGGTAAAAATTACGTACATCGGAGGATTGTGCCGGTATCAGAGTTTTCATGGGGAAAATATAGCATATTATTTTGAAGAATACTATAAATATACATTTACACATTACACTGAAAAAAAACTGTAAATAAATTTTGACATGCAGCGGCAGCCGCTGCATAATAAAATGCAACCTTTTTACATTTGGTGTGTCTGACATATATAAGCAGCTTTATTTTTTTTATAAGGAACTGATAAATGGTATTGTACAAAGAATTTGTTGAAAATCCCCGTGAGTATACTGACTATGATGATTTGAAAAAGAATTTCAAAATCAAGATACCTGCGAATTTTAATTTTGCGTATGATGTTGTCGACCGCTATGCAAAAGATGATCCGCAAAAACGTGCACTTGTCTGGTGTGATGATTCAGACGAGGAACATATCTTTACGTTTTCGGATATATCTGAAATGTCAAAACGGACTGCAAACTTTCTTACAGCCCAGGGAATAAAAAAAGGTGACGCTGTAATGCTTATCCTGCGGCGCCGTTACGAATTCTGGTGGTTTATTATTGCACTGCACCGTATCGGAGCTATTGTTGTTCCTGCAACAGACCAGCTGCTGGCGAAAGACATAGAATATCGTAACAATGCAGCTGAAATAAAGATGATTGTTTCGTTTGACGAACCTGGGGTTCAGAAGGAAATTGAAAAATCTCTGGAAGCGTCGCCTACCGTAAAAACGCTTGTGACTGTTGGTCCCGATCGTACCGGCTGGATTAATTTTCACAATGTCTGCGATACATATAAAGCTGATTTTCCGCGTCCGTCGGGGGCGGCGGCGACTAATAATGAAGACATTATGCTGTTGTATTTTACTTCAGGCACATCCGGATATCCGAAAATGGTTCAGCATAACTTTGTATATCCGCTCGGACATATAGTTACTGCAAAGTACTGGCAGAACGTCGTGGACAACGGTGTTCATCTTACCGTTGCCGAGACGGGATGGGCAAAAGCTGTATGGGGAAAACTCTACGGGCAGTGGCTTGCCGGTTCTGCAGTTTTTGCATACGACATGACAAGTTTTAAACCGGATAAGATGCTTCAGAAAATTTCTCATTATAAGATAACGACGTTTT
>JBAYAJ010000092.1:0-9583 GCA_041669845.1 Treponema sp. | reverse complement strand
TGATCGGACTTGAACCGACTACCTCTTGCATGCCATGCAAGCGCTCTAGCCAGGTGAGCTACACCCCCGGAATATAACATATGCACTATAACAAAAGAACGGGAATGATGTCAAGAATAAAAAAATAAGTCCCGGCCAGAACCTGGCATTTTTATTTTATTATTTTACCTGAATTAATTCTTCGCTATGCAAAGGCAGGAATAAAAAAAACTATTTTTCGTAAAAAAATCAACTTTTTTACGAATTATTAAGGTAAAAGGTTTATTTCAGTTTCTTCCGAAAAACTTGAACAAAAATCGATAAAAAATCTCATGTACTTTGGAAAAATCCGGGGCTATTCTTCTATATATAAAGTTCTAAATAGGAGGACTTATATGAAAATCAAGAGAATCGCAGCTGTTGCATTGGTTGCCGCGCTTGTATGCAGTACAAGCTTTGCATGGGGAAAGAAAAAAGCAAAAACCGACAAAAAACTGATTACCGTCGGTTATGCTCAGGTTGGTGCAGAATCAGACTGGCGTACGGCAAACACGGAATCGTTCAAAAGTACATTTACAGAAGCCAACGGTTACAAACTTATCTTCGATGATGCCCAGCAGAAACAGGAAAATCAGATCAAAGCTATTCGTAACTTCATCCAGCAGGATGTTGATTACATCGTAGTCGCGCCGGTCGTCGAGACTGGATGGGAAACAGTCCTAAAAGAAGCAAAAAAAGCCGGAATACCGGTTATTCTCTCTGACCGCCAGATGAAACTCTCTGATGACAGTCTGTATACGGCCTGGGTTGGTGGAAACTTCCTCAAAGAAGGACAGGATTCTGTAATCTGGCTCAATAATTATGTAAAGAAAATCGGCAAGGATCAGCAGGATCTTAACATTGTTCTTATTCAGGGAACAATCGGATCATCTGCTGAAGTCGGACGTACACAGGGAATCACAGAAGGACTTGCAAAGAACGCTAAATATCATCTGCTTGCAAAGCAGACTGGTGAATTCACTCAGGCAAAAGGCCAGGAAGTCATGGAATCATTCCTGAAAGCGTATCCGAATATTGATGTCGTATTCTGTGAAAATGACAACGAAGCATTCGGTGCTATTGATGCTATCAAAGCTGCCGGAAAAAAACCGGGTAAAGACATTATTATTATTTCCTTTGATGCTGTTCATGAAGCGTTCAACAGAATGATTGCCGGTGAAATAAACTGCGCATGTGAATGCAACCCTCTCCACGGTCCCCGCGTAGCTGAAATCATTCAGAAACTTGAAAAAGGAGAAAAAGTAGAAAAAACTCAGTATGTAACTGAAGGTGTATTCGATCAGGACAACGCTGCCAGCGAGCTGCCGAACCGCAAATACTAATTTCTAAATTGATATCGATTTAGTTAATTGGAGATAACCGGAGCGGATCCTGTAACTGCCGTTCCGGTTTTTTTAAAAATCAAAAGATATGATCATTTATTATAGGAGGAAACATGAGCAGCGATGTCGTGCTTTCCATGAAAAACATCTCCATAACATTTCCGGGAGTAAAGGCCCTTCAGAATGTTGATTTCAATTTGCGGAAAGGTGAAATTCATGCATTAATGGGTGAAAACGGAGCAGGAAAAAGCACACTTATAAAAGTCCTGACCGGTGTATATACGCGTGATACAGGAGAAATATTACTTAACGGAAAATCGATTAATAACCGGTCACCGGAAGAAGCCCAGCAAAACTGTATCAGCACAGTTTTTCAGGAAGTAAACCTTTGTCCCAACCTTTCTGTTGCAGAAAACATTTTCGTCGGACACCAGCCGAAAAAACATTTTGCTATTGATTGGAAAAAAATGAACGACCGCGCCGAAGAAATTCTTAAAGGTGTAGGTCTTACACATATTAATGTCACGCGTGCACTTGGAGAATACTCAGTTGCAATTCAACAGATGGTAGCTATTGCACGTGCAGTAAATTTTAACTGTAAAGTTCTTATTCTTGACGAACCTACAAGTTCCCTCGATGATCATGAAGTTTTAAACCTGTTTACGGTCATGAAAAATCTTAAAGAAAAAGGAACCGGGATTATATTTGTTACGCACTTTCTTGAACAGGTGTATGAAGTCTGTGACAGAATCACTGTATTACGTAACGGAGAATTACAAGGTGATTTTTCAATTGCAGAACTTCCGCGTTTTAAACTCGTTGCTACAATGCTTGGTCATGAATTCGATGAACTTGCATCTATCAGAAATAATCAACCGGCGGCGGTTTCCGGAACAGACAAAGAAAAGATCGTCCATGCCGTCGGTTTGTCGCACACAGGGACAATAAAACCGTTTGATATTACCATTAATAAAGGTGAAGTCGTTGGACTTACCGGGCTGTTAGGATCAGGACGATCAGAACTTGCACGTACACTGTACTGCGCGGATAAGCCGGATACTGGTACGCTTTTTTTTAAAAACAAAAAACTGAAGGCGATGGAGCCGATCGATTCTATGCGTGCCGGCATGGCATATCTGCCGGAAGACAGGAAAGAAGAAAGTATCATTGCAGATTTGTCCATACGTGAAAACATGATCATAGCCTTACAGGCAAAAACGGGTGTATTCAAACTGCTGCCTCTTGCAAAACAGAATGAACTTGCAGACAAATATATCAAAGCTCTCCGTATTAAAACTCCTTCTGCAGAAACACTTGTTAAGCAGTTATCAGGAGGTAACCAGCAGAAGGTTATTATAGGACGGTGGCTTATTACGCATCCGGATTTTCTTATTCTTGACGAACCGACACGTGGCATTGATGTAGGAACAAAGACTGAAATACAGAAACTTGTTGTTGAGCTTTCCGGTAAAGGTATGACAATAATGTTCATCAGTTCGGAAATTGATGAAATGCTCCGTACGGTAAACAGGCTTTGTGTTCTCCGCGACGGGAAAAAAGTCGGTGAACTTAAAAACGACAATCTTACACAGCAGGATGTTATGGCTGCTATAGCAGGAGATGAAAATAATGTTAATAACTAAACACATATGGCAGTCATTCAAAAAAAATCCATTGTTTCTGCCGGTCACTGCTCTTATCATTATGCTTATTGTAAATGTTATGGTTACACCGTCGTTTTTCAAAATTTCGATACGGAACGGTGTTTTATACGGATATACAATCGATATTCTGAACAGAGCCTGTGAATTAATAATTCTTGCAGTCGGAATGACACTGGCTGTTGCTTCTTCGCGGGGGACGGATATTTCGGTTGGAGCTATCGAAGCTGTTTCGGCTGCGGTATGTGTACGTCTGCTGGGTTCAAGTTATACTGTTTACGCTGTACCGATTGTATTTGCAATATGTATGTGCCTCCTTGCAGGAATACTATGCGGATCGTTCAACGGGCTGCTTGTTGCAAAACTTAACATTCAGCCAATGATTGCAACTCTTATTCTGTTCACTGCAGGACGGGGTATTGCACAATTGCTCAGCGCACGTGAAATAAACGGTGTTATGGTTCCCGGCCAGATTCTGTATGTACGCATGGAATCATTCAAATACATCGGTGGATTTATACCAGGGTGTGTAATACCGACGCCGGTATTTATTGCAGCAGTCTTCGTTATAATTACAGTTCTGCTTATGAAAAAGACCGCACTTGGAATGTATATTGAAACCGTAGGCATAAATCCTAAAGCAGGACGACTTGTTGGAATTAATTCGGTACTTATCATTTTCTTTACCTATGTATTCTGCGGATTTGCATCAGGTCTTGCCGGACTCATTTCTGCAAGCCGTATCTATTCCAGCGATGCAAACAATATCGGACTAAACATGGAACTTGATGCAATTCTTGCAGTTGCACTCGGCGGAAACAGTCTCGGCGGTGGTAAATTTAATCTGGCAGGCTCGGTTATCGGAGCAATAACAATTCAGGCGCTTACGACAGGTTTATATGCGATGGGTGTTTCTGCAGATCAACTGCCTGTCTACAAAGCTGTTGTAGTCGTACTTATTGTCGCTCTGCAGTCTGATGAATTCAAACGAATATGGTCGGCATATAAACTTCGTCATGCAGCTGTAAGTGAGGTCACAAAATGAAATTCAAATTTTTAAAAAAGAAACTTGATGGAAGTAATTTCCTTCTGAGTGTTACTGTTTCATTGTTTATAGTCATGTATATTGCGGGAATTATTGTTTTTAGTGACGCAGGTTTCGGAACATTTCAGACGTTTCTTAATATGCTCATAGACAATTCCGGCCTTATTATTGCAGCTGCGGGGATGACGATTATCATGGTTACAGGCGGCATTGATATTTCAATCGGTTCTGTAGTAGGCCTTATCTGTATGATGCTTGCTTATTCAATGCAGAATATGGGGCTGAGTGCATGGTTGTCCATAATTCTTGTACTTCTGTTTGGAATTATATTCGGTGCTGTACAAGGGTTTTTCATTGCCTATATGAAGCTGCAACCGTTCATTATAACACTGGCGGGAATGTTTTTCTGCCGCGGTCTTACAGCAATGATCAGTGTAAACCAGATCGCGATTACAACAAATAAAACTTTCCTTGGAATGGCCTCAAAAGACATTCATTTGTTTCTTGGTTCAACAGTAAATAAACATGGTGTGCGTATGTACCCGTTTATCCACCCGAGTGTCATTATCGCTCTTATTACACTTCTGATCATATGGTACCTCTGCAAATATACAAAATTCGGACGTAATCTGTTTGCCATAGGCGGTAATGAACAATCTGCCCTGCTTATGGGTATCAATGTTCGTAAAATAAAATTTACTGCATATGTTCTTAATGGATTTCTTGCTGCGCTCGCAGGGCTCGTCTTCTGCCTGAACACAACAAGCGGTTTTGTTGAGCAGGCGCGCGGGTTTGAAATGGATGCAATAGCAGCAGCCGTTATTGGTGGGACAATGCTTACAGGCGGTGTCGGTACGGTTATCGGTACATTCTTCGGAGTACTGATAAAAGCAACAATCGAAACATACATCCGCTGCAATGGGACTCTTTCATCCTGGTGGAATAAAATCGTTCTTTCCGCCCTTCTGTGTTTCTTTATAGTATTGCAGAGCATTTTCATGATAATAAAGAATAAGCGGAAACAGTGATTTTTTCACTCTGTTAAATATAAGCCGGAGAAAACGAATTGCAGCTTCTCCGGTTTATTCTATATACTGAATTTGATTCCACTGCTGATGTATTGTATAATTATTTTCGAATCAGACAGGAGAATAAATTGCGTAATGCAGTAATCTTCATAACATTTTTTTTCATTCTTACAGCAGTTACAGGATGCAGCGGAGAAAGAAAAAAAATTGTACCGGTTGAGGAACAGCATAGCAGCATTATTTTAGGATTTTCACAAATCGGAGCAGAGAGCGCATGGCGGACATACAACACAAAATCAATGCAGGATGCCGCTGCTAAAGCCGGGATTCAGCTGCTATATGCGAATGCGGAACAAAAACAGGAAAATCAAATCAAGGCAATCCGTTCTTTTATAGTGTATCAGGTTGATGTTATTGCATTTGTTCCGATTGTACAGGACGGATGGGACAATGTACTCAGAGAGGCAAAAAAGGCTCACATCCCCGTCATCGTATGCGACAGAAAAATACATACGTCTGATGAAAGTCTGTATGCCTGTTATATAGGCACGGACAGCATGGAAGAAGGACGTAATGCAGCACGTTTTCTTGAAAAGAAATTCGCAGGAAAAAAAGGGCCGTACAATATTCTTGAGATACGGGGCACTGACGGTTCTTCCGCTTCTGATGGGAGGACGCAGGGATTCAGGGAAGTTATCGGGAAAGACAAACGTTTTTCCATCGTATACAGTGAAAGTGGAGACTTTATCCGTTCCATGGGAAAAGAAATTGCAGAAAATATTTTATCAGAAAATAATAACAGGCTTGCAATAAAAAATATTCCTATTAATATTATTGTCTCCGGAAATGACGGGATGACTCTCGGATTTCTTGAAGTTCTGCACAACCACGGAATAAAAACCGGAAAAAATATTACCATTGTAACGGTTGATGCACAGCAGGAAGCGATTGATAAACTGAAGGCAGGAGAAATAAACTGTGTCATCGAATGTAATCCAAATATAGGCCCACAAGTTATGGAGCTTGTAAAAAAGCTTGCAGCAAACGAACCCATACCTAAACTTACCGATGTGAAAGAAAGCGTATTTACCGAAAACGATGATCTTTCAAATCTTCCACCCCGCGGTTATTAATACACATCATATATGTTCGGAAAAACTAACAGCATAAAAAAAAGACTGCGGTCTTCATATATACTTATCATCGTACTTATGATTATTCCCACTATGTATTCTGTCATATTCTCCAGAATACATACCCTGCAGTATGATAAAATTATTACGAATGTCAGTCGTGCAAACCGGCTGAGTCAGATTGTTAAAGTCAATGTTTCAGATGAAATATGGGATATAGTTGCAGGAAAAATCGAATTTAAAGATGGTAATCAATACGGTATATTACGACAAATCCGATCAGGCATAGTCGATATAATGGACTCGACATCCAATCAAAAAAACAGGCAGCTTCTTGTTGTCGCTTCAAGGGCGGAAGAAACGCTTGAAAATTACGTCAACATGCTTGGAAATCAGATTAACAATAATGCATCTGTCGCAGAAAATGAAAAAATAATGGATGAAATAAGAGGTGTCTGCTCTCTCATTTACGATATTCTGCAGAATTTCATTGTCTCGGAAATCGAATCGGCTGCAGATACGAATGAAAGTATTAAACGTTCGTCCGTAATTCTTACTTTCATTCAGTCAATAATAGGAGTAATAATAATAAGCATATCAGTATATGCATTTACATCCGTATCGGAAAACATACGACGTCCTATTCACGACATGGAAGTTCTTTCTTCGCGTATTGCAAACGGAGATTTAAAAGCGCGGGCAGAACGTCCGAATGTAAATGAATTGAATCACCTTGCGGAAAATCTCAATACCATGGCCGGAAAAATACAGGATCTTATTGACGAAAACGTACAGGAGCAGCAGAATCTGCAGAAAGCGGAAATGAAGACCCTTCAGGCACAAATCACCCCGCACTTTCTGTATAATACGTTCGACACAATAATCTGGCTTGCAGAATCGGGACAGACCTCAGAAGTTATAGAAATAACACGTGCATTTTCCGATTTTTTCCGCATATCGCTGAGTAAAGGACACGAATGGATTACTGTTTCGCAGGAGCTTGATCACGTGCGTAACTATTTAAAAATTCAAAAAATCAGGTATGAAAATATCCTCAATTATGAATTTGTCATAGATGAGGGCATTGATGATGTACCGGTACTCAAACTTGTCCTTCAACCGCTCGTCGAAAATGCAATCTATCATGGAATAAAAAATAAACGGGGCCGCGGTAAAATCACCGTTAGTGCGCATCTTCTGCGTAGTAAAAATGTACAGTATTCCACAGGAAACTGCATAGGTTCCGATTGTATTATATTCTCAGTTGAAGACAACGGCATCGGTTTTACACCGGACCGCCTTACCGAAGTACTTAATGAACTGAATAAAAAATCGGATGCCGAAAATCTTAAAGCGGTTTATGGTTTATACAACGTAAACAAACGCCTTAATCTGTATTATGATAAATCCGTATCGCTTTCCATAAAAAGTGAATACGGTAAAGGTACACTCGTTTCATTTACCGTACCTGTTAATATAAATGTGTCAGGGGAATCAGATGTATAGCGTATTTATAGTCGACGATGAAATGATTGTAAGAGAAGGCCTGCGCAGCAAAATCGACTGGGAACATTCTGCTTTTTCTTTTGCAGGAGAGGCCGGAGACGGAGAGATAGCTCTTTCAATGATACAGGATATTAAACCGGATATTCTTATTACAGATATACGGATGCCGTTTATGGACGGACTTGAACTTGCCCAGGCGGTAAAAAAAATGCAGCCGTGGATACGCATCATCATTCTCTCCGGCCACGACGAATTCGATTATGCAAAAAGGGCGATTTCAATCGGAGTGGAGGATTATATTTTGAAGCCGTTCACACTCGATGAAATGATCGCCTGTCTTAACAAAGTCGCCGTCGAACTTGACAGACAGAAGCAGCAGTTCACCGACATAGCACGCATGAAAAGCGAACTTGAATCGAGTTACATGCTGTCCCGTGAAAAACTTCTTTCCGATATAGTTCTCGGTATTATAGATTCCAGTACGGCAATCCAAAAGGCGGATGCTTTTAACATTAATCTGGTCGCGCATTATTATATAGTCAGCGTCAGTATAATAAATTCAAAGCACAATGACATTAATGAACTGATTAAGGCAAAATCGCTTGTCATTTCTCTTGTTAATAAAGAAAATGATGTAATCGGTTTCTTCCTGTCGCCGGACACGTTTGTCTCAATATTAAAAAGCAGTACGAAGGACGTACTGGAAGACAGAGTTTTTAATCTAGCGGATACGATTCAGCATGAACTCTTTAAGAATACGAATTATTCCATAATAACGGCAATCGGTCCGATTATCGATCATATTGCACAAATAACCGATTCCTTTCAGGAAGCATCTACAATACTCAAACAGTGTCATTTTACGGACAGAAGTAAAATAATTTTCAGCAACGACATCCGGAAATCGAACGACAGTTCTATTGTTCTTCAGGAAAACGATCCGCTTGTAGACAGACTTAACTATGCAGATGAAAGCGAACTTGATCAGATTATTAAAGAATATATAGCTCTGCTTGGAGAAAATCCTGATCATTTCTCAATTATTGCGTCATATCTTCTTGTTGATGTCATTATGGCCGTATCAAAAGTAATCGAAGAACTCGGAGGAAATATCAAAGAAGTAATGCCTGAAATTCTTACTCATACATTCGTGGACAATGCTGTTCAAAATCAGGAAATATTCATCAGTGAGATAAAACGGGTGCTTTCGGCCGTCCTGAAATACCGCGATGAGCATATTCAGGGACGATATGCCGACATCATTCTGCGTGCAAAAAAATATATCGAAAAGAATTTTGCAAATCCCGATATCTGCCTCCACTCAACGGCAGAAGCGGTAAATTTCAGTCCGAATCATTTCAGTACTATTTTTTCGCAGGAATGCGGAATAACATTCATTGAATATCTTACAAGCGTCAGAATTGCACAGGCAAAAAAACTGCTGAAAAATACAGACATGAAAAGTGCGGATATTGCCTACGAAATAGGTTTCAACGATCCGCATTATTTCAGTTTTATATTCAAAAAAGTCACAGGCATCTCACCCCGGGATTATCGTAATACCTGAACGCATACTGCAATAATTATGCAGGCTGTACAAAATGTTCCACTACAGAATACTTCCCTGCATAATTAATAAGTAATTTTCCATTTGTTGTTTCCCGGATATGGACAACTATCTGCAAGCACGTGAGCCCTGTAAGCTGCATAGCTTCCACAATACGTGCAGAACATACAGCCTGAAAAAGCTTCACATCTGCTGCAGATACTCATACGCCGTTCATATTCGGCTTTATCTGCAGTAACGCCAGGTTCTTCGGGTAAAGCCGCTACGACTCCGGCAATATAT
>JBAYAJ010000091.1:0-9647 GCA_041669845.1 Treponema sp. | reverse complement strand
GGACTGGTACAATTCGTTCAATACGGCCGCTCCGTACGGACAGAACGACGGGGCCCTGTGGCAGGGAAAAGGATACAACACGAGCCTGACTGCAGGCGCACGGCTTGAAGCGTACGGGTTTGAAGTGACGATTAAACCGCAGCTGAGTTTTTCGCAGAATATCAATTTTCACTATATGACATCCGATTACGACAGTAAATATGGATATTTCTGGGGATATTCCCATAACGTTGGCATTGATCTTCCTCAGCGTTTCGGCGACAGCGCATTCTTGACATACGACTGGGGTGATACGGAAATACGCTACACGTGGAAAACGCTCACAATAGGATTCGGAACCCAGTCCCCCTGGCTTGGTCCGGCATGGCTTAATCCTATGCTCGGAAGCAACAACGCGGCAACATATCCAAAGATTGACTTGGGGATCAGAAAAACGCCGCTGTATATACCGTGGCTGGGGTGGTATATCGGTGATGTTGAAGCACGGATGTGGACGGGATATCTGTCGGAATCAGGTTATTTTGATACTAATAGTTCAAACGATCATAACATGCTTAACGCCTTATCGTGTGCATATGCCCCATCTTTCATACAGGGGCTGACGCTGGGCTTAAACAGAGTATTTCTTACAAAATGGAAATTGGAAAACTTAAAATATACAGGAAGACTGTTCACAACGTCGAGAGAAAATGACGTAACAGGGGAAGGAGAAGATCAGAAAGCTTCGTTTACAGTAGACTGGCTGTTTCCGAAAGTCGGATTTGAAGCGTACGGAGAAATAGGAATAGACGATTTCTCCTCAAGAAAATGGGATTATCCTTTTCATACAATGACGTATACAGTCGGTCTAAAAAAAAGACTGGATCCGCTTCCCCGTAAAGGAATCAGGGGAGAGCTGATTTTCGAATGGAACAATATGGAGATGTCACAGGATTTCCAGTATCAGTGGCCGTACAACGTCTATTTTCATAATAAAATTACACAGGGATATACGAACAAAGGCCAGCTGCTGGGAACGGGATACGGTCCGGGGGGAAACGCACAATATCTAGGATATAAAGTATATTACGAAAAAGGAAGTACGCTGCTCTTTCTTTACCGGTATAATCCCGACAATGATTTTATCTACAGCAAAACCACAAATTCTGCATCAACAAATACAGAACCAGATGTTGATTCTTACAGACAGTTCAAAACATCGTTTTTCATCGGAATTAAACAGGAATACTGGATAAACAAAAATTTGATGGTTTCCGGTACATTTGCATACAATCCGATAAGCAGAGTTGAATATTATATATCAGACGACTCTATAACAAACTATTATTTTACACTTTCAGGGGAATATAAATTCTAGATGGTAGAGTGCTGCTCAGAAATAAGTATGAATATTATTCAGAGGTATACATGAATATATTTGTGATTATTATAACATATAACGGGATAAACGATATAGACCGCTGTCTTAAAAGTATCGCAGTATCTACTATTCCTCTTCATACAATCGTAATTGATAATGCTTCTACAGATATGACTGTTTCATTTATAAAAAAGAATTATCCCAATATACATGTAATAGAATCAGTTGAAAATCTTGGTTTCGGAAAGGCAAATAATATCGGACTGAAATATGCAATGGAACACAATTGCGATTACGTTTATTTATTGAACCAAGATGCATGGCTCTTACCTGATACAATTGAAACGCTTGTTACTGTTCAAAAAAACAATCCCGAATATGGTGTAATTTCTCCCCTACAAATTACTGCATCACAACAAAATCTTGACAAGAATTTTTCCGCATGTTGTGCTGAATGTCCTCATATACTGGACGACCTACTACTTAATAATTTGAAGGAAATATATCCTGTTCCGTTTACAATGGCAGCCCATTGGCTTATTACTAGGTTCTGCCTTCAGAAAGTCGGTTTTTTCAACCCTATTTTTCCTCATTACGGTGAAGATGATAACTACGAAAACCGCCTGAGTTATTTTAACATTCCGAATGGTATATGTCCGATTGCAAAAGCGGTTCATAACAGAAGTGATAGAAAAAGAACGAGACAGCAGGAAATTTATAAATACTATATAAGTCTTTTGAAAAACAGTTTAAATATCAGTATAACACGGAATAAACGTATCAAAAGGACAATAAAACTTGTTTATATTAACATAAGAAATGCAGTATTTTTCAGATCGATATCGCCGATTGTAAATATTATTCGTTTCTTTATTAAACTGCCCGATATAATCAGAACAAATAAGCTACAAAAAAAGGAAGGTGCGTTTATTCAATAGGTACAGAACAAACCTCTCTTTTGCAACATAAACTTATTAATATGGAGACTATGCAATTTATATGATTTTTAAATACTTAAAAGAAAAGCTAAAGAAAAAACTTAATAATTTCATCAGGCATTCTCAGGCATTAGATGACAATACAAAAATAATTTTCAAATACATGGACTATTTATACAATAAGAAAAGAAATAAAAGTGTACTGTACACATGCATAACAGGTAATTATGACAATTTGCCGCTGTATAATTTTATAAATCATGATTTTGATTACGTATGTTTTACAGATAATGCAAAATTATTGCAATTTAAAACTTACGGCTTCTGGGAAATACGTCCGTTATATTATACTAAGTCGGATAACACCAGAAATAACAGATGGCATAAAACACATCCTCATATTTTATTTCCGGAATATGAGGAAAGTATTTATATCGATGCAAACATAAATATTTTAAGTTCGTATATTTTTGAAGAAATAAGAACAGTGGCCAGCCCGATTATTATTCCGAAACATAATTTCAGGGATTGTGTTTTTGATGAAGCAAAATCTGTTCAGGATGCAAAAAAAGAGACAAAAGAAAATGTCCAAAAAATGGTTAGATTCCTTGAAGAAAAAGGATTCCCAAAACACTATGGATTAAATGAAAATAGTTTCATTTACAGAAAGCACAATGATCCGCTGCTAATAAAAATAATGGATGAATGGTGGTATTTTATAGAAAATTATACTAAAAGAGATCAATTATCTTTGGCATATGTTTTATGGGAACATCAGATCATTCCTGAAAATATTAGCATTCCTAATTTACGTTCGAAAAAAGATGACATCCATTTTGAACGGCATAACTAAACAAAAAAATAAAGA
This sequence comes from Treponema sp., assembly GCA_041669845.1. Classification (GTDB taxonomy): domain Bacteria; phylum Spirochaetota; class Spirochaetia; order Treponematales; family Treponemataceae; genus Treponema_D. The sequence continues at coordinate 6,481 of JBAYAJ010000091.1, read as the reverse complement.
CTTCTTTAACAGCTACCGTATCCGGTGGTAATTTTTTTCTACTGACATACGGCTTTGTTATATGGTATACTTTGGAACATCTATGAAATCATTACTTAAAATATTCAAACTTCTTACTCCGAAACAGCTGCGCATGTGCATTCTCATAATAATCTGCATGTTTCTCGGTGCTGTTCTGGAAGCGGTAGGGATCGGTGCCATTTACCCTCTTATAAATATAATAAGTGATCCGTTATATCTACAGCATCATGACAAGGCCCGTTTACTGGCAGACCTGTTCCGTATAACCGGTATACGGCAGTTTATTATTCTCTGCTCCATTCTCCTTATTGTTTTCTATTTTGTAAAAAACACTGTCGTTCTTGCAGAAAACAGACTGCAGATATTCTTTTCAATGAGGATACAAAGACAATATACGCAGGAATTATATGCATACTATCTTGCACAGCCGTATCTTTTTCATGTAAACAGTAATTCGGCTGTGCTCATGAGGAATATCAACACCGGAGCAAAAACAACGTTTGAAGGTGTTCTTATCTCCACTCTTTCCCTTATAACGGAAGCCGTTACAGCACTTGTCATATGGGGAATGCTTTTTGCCATGGACTGGGTAACCGCGCTTGTAGCTGTTGGAGTTCTGATGCCGCTTGTGTATCTTATCACCCGGTTTTTCAGAAAACGGATAAGCAGACAGGGGAATCTGCAGAAAAAATGCAGCTCGGAATGTAACAAATGGGTTCTGCAGGGGCTCGGCGCCATCAAGGAAACGAAAGTAATGCAGAAAGAGTCGTATTTCTGCAATCAGTTTAACTGTGCCAATACGGAATATACCGATTCGGAAAGGGATTTTCTTTTTATAGACAAAATACCGAAGGCGCTCGTTGAACTTTCTTCTGTTTCCATGCTTCTTATACTTATTATTGTAAAAATTGCATCAGGAGCAGAACCTGTACAGATTGTCCCAACTCTCGGTGTTCTTGCACTTGCGGCAGTCCGTCTTATGCCGAGTCTCAATAGAATCATACAGCTTTTTAATACAATAAAATTCAAAATGCCGCTTTTTAATGAAGTATTCGACGATTTCTATAATATAAAACTGCACATGGAAAATGAAGGAAAAAATCCGGTTGAAAAAAAAATCGAAAAAATGCCCTTCAGACACGAACTTGCCGTACAGCACCTGTCGTTCAGCTATCCTTCAAAACCGGAAGAAGTTCTCCACGATGTAAATTTTGAAATTTCAAAAGGTAGTTTCGTTGGTATTATCGGACCTTCGGGAGCCGGAAAAACGACGTTCGTCGATATTCTGCTGGGGCTTCTTCCTCCTGTGAGCGGACAAATTCTTGTCGACGGCAGAAATATTTACGACGATATATCCTCATGGCTGTACAACATCGCTTATGTACCTCAATCTATCTATCTTGTAGATGGTACGATCAGGGAAAATATCGCACTTGGCTGCAACGAAAAAGATATTTCCGAAACACGCATATAGAACGTATTGAAAATGGCGGAGTTGTATGATTTTGTTCAGTCTTTGCCAAAAAAGGAAAACACGCGTGTCGGTGAGCGTGGCGCCATGCTGTCCGGCGGACAGAAACAGCGCATAGGCATTGCACGGGCATTGTACAGCACACCGGAAGTACTCGTACTTGACGAAGCGACTTCTGCACTCGACAATGAAACGGAAAAAGCGATTACAGAGACAATCCTCAAGCTCAAAGGTAAAATAACTATCATTTCGATTGCGCACCGTCTTTCGACGCTTGAAGAATGCGACTTCAAGATACGTTTTGAAAACGGGAATGCATACAGAATTGAAGCTTAACTGAATCAATGTATTTTATAAGGACGTAAAAAATGAAAATAGCAATTGCCGGAACAGGTTATGTCGGTCTTTCGAACGCAGTTCTTCTTGCTCAGCACAATGCTGTCACTGCGGTTGATATTCTTCAGTCGAAAGTCGATCTTATCAACGCAAAGAAATCTCCTGTTGTCGATAAGGAACTTCAGGAATATCTTTCTACAAAAAAACTTGATCTTACGGCTGTAACCGACGGTGCGGCAGCGTATCGGGACGCGGATTTTGTCATTATTTCCACGCCTACGAACTATGATCCTGACAAGGATTATTTCGACACGTCTTCCGTCGAGACTGTTATTAAGCTTGTCGGGGAGTTACAGTCAAAAGCAACTATTGTCATAAAATCGACAGTGCCCGTCGGATATACTGAAAGTATCCGTGAAAAATTTCATATCAAAAATATTCTTTTTTCTCCGGAATTTCTCCGTGAAGGTCATGCGCTGTATGACAATCTGTACCCTTCCCGCATTGTCGTAAGCTATTCCGTCCATGATGAATCCATGAAGGAAAAAGCGGAACAGTTTGCAAAACTTCTGGAAGAAGGAGCGTTAAAGAAGAATATTCCGGTACTGCATCCTCATCTTACCGAAGCTGAGGCTGTAAAACTTTTTGCCAACACCTACCTTGCACTCCGGGTCGCGTATTTCAACGAACTCGACACTTACGCGGAAGTCCGGAAGCTGAACACTAAACAGATCATTCAGGGTGTGTGCCTTGATCCGCGTATCGGAGACCAGTACAACAATCCGTCGTTCGGCTACGGCGGATACTGTCTGCCGAAAGACACAAAGCAGCTCCGTGCCAATTACAAGGACGTCCCGGAAAATCTTATCTCCGCCATAGTCGAATCAAACAGCACGCGGAAAGATTTTATTGCGGACCAGATTATTGCAAGGCATCCGAAGACAGTAGGAGTCTATCGTCTTACTATGAAAGCAAATTCCGACAATTTTCGGGCTTCCTCCATTCAGGGCGTCATGAAGCGCATTAAGGCGAAAGGTATTGAAGTCGTCGTCTATGAACCGACTCTTAACGATGATGAATTCTTCAATTCAAAAGTTATAAAAAACATTGATGATTTTAAGAAGACATGCGATGTCATCATCGCAAACAGGTATTCTCCTGACCTTGAAGACGTACCCGGTAAAGTGTATACCCGCGATCTCTATTTCAGAGACTAGGCATTCAACATGACATACGTTTTCGTTCTTGCAAGCGATGCCGGCGACCTGTATTACGAGCAGGCGTTTCTTGCTCTCACGTCTCTGCGTCTGGTCATGCCCCTCGCCCGTGCTGTAGTTCTTGTCGACAGACATACGGAAAAAACGCTTACCGGTAAACGCCGGGCCGTCCGTGATCTGGCGGAAATTGTTCCGGTAGACGTTGATCCGTCATTCTCGAAAAAGGAATGTTCCCGTTTCATAAAAACTTCAATGGGAAAATACGTTTCCGGGAATTTTCTGTATATTGACTGCGATACGATTATCTGCGGAGATCTTTCGGATATAGAGACATGCGGTTTTGAAATCGGTTGTGTCCCTGACATGCATATGCCGTTTGCGGTCCACGCACGACGAACAGAAATTGAGAATGTAGACAAACGGTTCGGCTTCTCTTCGGCGCAGTCAATTCCGCTGCACTTTAACGGAGGCGTCATGTACTGCACCGACACTCCCGCTGTCCATACGTTCTTCGACAACTGGAACAGACTCTGGCTGTTTTGTAAAAGTAAAGGATTTACGAACGACCAGGCGTCTCTCAATCAGTCCAACTATCTGGGAAACAGTATTATTAAGGAACTTGACGGTTCATGGAACTGCCAGATTGCATCAAACGGGCTCCGTTTTCTTTTCAGCGCAAAGATTGTTCATTATTTTGCTACATCCCTTATTTCCTTTCAGCCTCCCTACCTGCCGGCCGATGAATCTGTATTACAGTATATACATGAAAACGGCACAGTTGATTCAAAAACGCAGGAGCTTCTCAGAAATCCGAAATCGGCATTCAGAGAAAATGTGCTGCTTGTGTCCGATCCGGCCGAACGGACGGTAATGAACAGTGTCATGTTTGCAAAAATGTTCCGGCTGTGCAAACGTAATGAAAAAGCATTCCTTTTGCTGGATAAATTTACGTCATACTTTAAAAAGCCGTGGAAGTGAAATATGAATAGTACTATATCAGATACTCCATCAAAAAAAAGTCTTTTAGTTTATCAGTATTGTATTTTTTCTGTACTCTTTGCAATCACTTCTTTTTTTGCTTTCTTTTTCTTCATTGTACTTCATAAGTCATTTCTTCGGTACGATGGTATTGTTCAGCATCTTACTGCATTAACATATTGGGGTGAATATCTCAGAAATTTCTTTAAAACTCTTTTTGCGACAGGAAAATTTGTATTTCCAGAATTTGATTTCAGTATAGGATATGGTGATGATATTCTTACAACGCTCCATTATTATACTATAGGTGATCCGCTTAGTCTTCTTTCTGTTTTTGTACCTGCTGCAAAAACAGAATACCTGTATAATTTCTTAGTCATTTTCCGTTTATATCTTTGCGGAATTTCTTTTTTAGCTTACTGCAATTATCATAAACTGGTAAAATGGGCATCGCTTACAGGTGCCTTTACCTATATTTTCAGCGGATATTCATTATATTGTGCAGTACGGCATCCGTATTTTATAAATCCTATGATTTATCTTCCTGTAATTTTCATAGGTGTAGACAAAATATTAATAAAAGGAAACCCGGCGTTATTCATCAGTGCAATTTTTGTTGCATGTATCAGTAATTTTTACTTTTTCTACATGCTTACGATAATTACAATTATATATGCCGTCATAAGATTTTTTGCGACCTTCGATACTGATAGAGGTAAGAAATTCTATAAACTTTTTACCTTGTTTGCCGGATTTTATATTCTCGGTACGGCGATGGCATCTGTTGTTTTTCTTCCGAATGTGCTTAGTTTTTTCAATTCATGCAGATCAGGTGATAAAGCCATTGTACCATTATTATATGATCCGATTTATTATGTAAAAGCAGTTTTTTCTTTTGTATCGCCTGAGCAATTTGAGTCTTATGCTTTTTTCGGTTTTGCAGCCTTTACATTCTCCGCCTGTATTCTGTGTTTTTTACGAAAAGACTCGAAATCAAAACAGTTGAAAGCGGGATTGATTGTTTTAAGTATCTGCATGGCGTTTCCTGTCTTCGGTCATATTTTTAACGGCTTTAATTATGTGACAAACAGATGGTGTTTTGCGTATGCATTTGCAGCGGCCCTTACGACCACCTGTCTGCTGCCCGAATTGCTTACAATGACAAAAACAGAATTTCTTTTCTGCACGATAATTCCGTCATCTATCTGTTTTTTTGTTGTAGCAGGCTCGGTACTAATCAATTTAATTAAAACACAATTTCTTCTTTCGCATACCGTACTTTTACTTGTTCTCTTTCTTTTCTCTATACTTTATATGTATCATCCTGATACGACGAATAGAAAAGTAAAATATCTTACTTATTCTTTTTTTCTAGGATGTACATTATTTTCCGTCATAATCAATGCTAATATACGTTATTCACCTAAACAATATAATTACCTCTCGGATTTTTTTAATTACGGAAAGGCATATACAAACTATTCCTCTGATATAGATTCCCGCTTAAAAGATATAACTGCCGATACTGATTTTTTTCGTTATGAAGAGCCGGAAAAATTATTTAAAAATAATGCAATGTTATTCAACAGTCACAGCACGGCTTTTTACTGGTCAGTCTGCAATTCATACGTTTCAGAAGCCTTGAATCAACTAGGAGCAACTTCCCAAGGATGGCAAAGTTTTGGTTTTGATAGACGCAGCATTTCTGATGCCCTTACCTGCGTTAAATATATTGTATTACCTGAAAAATCTAACACCAGTTTACCGTATAATTTTGTAAAAAAATATTCATCAAATCAGTATGAAATATATGAAAACGAAAACCCGTTACCTTTCGGGTTTACGTATAATAAATATATTTCTGATTCTGTTTTCAAACAACTTTCCTGTTCCGAAAAACAATCTGCTTTGCTGGATTACGCAGTAATACACGGAACTTCTCCTGTTGAAACAACAAAAAATGTACCGATTTTTACGATTTTACGTCCTGATTTTACTGTAACATCAACTGGTGAAAACAGTGTTACAGCAAATAAACTGCAAATAAAAGACAGCACGTCAAAAATCCTATTAATTTTTTCAAGTATTCCGAATACAGAAACATATCTTAATATTGAAGGAATTTTCCATACCAAGAAATCCGTAAAACCTGATTTTACCGTTACTGATGATACAGGTACGACACAGCGTATAAAAATATCAAATTATGAACACCTGTACGGACATAATTTTCTTATAAATCTTGGATACCACGAAACTTCCATTCATTCTGTTACGTTACAATTTGATACGGAAGGTACCTATACTTTTGATAAATTCAGAATAGAGTGTCTGCCGCTGAATGACTTTAACAAAAAACTGGATGCATTAAAAAAAGATTCTCTGCAGAATATACAATTTAAGCATAATTCATTCACCGGAAATATTTCTATTGCACAACCTGAATTTCTCTGTCTTT
>JBAYAJ010000090.1:0-9681 GCA_041669845.1 Treponema sp. | reverse complement strand
CGGAGCATAGCGGACACGAACTTCTTTATTTTCCATAAAATTCCTCAAAAGCGTAATTAATGTATAAAATGTTCTATTATTATAGCAGAATGATTTCAACAGAGCAACGCATCTGAAAAAACAGCCTGCCATTTTCAGATAACGCTGAAATCAGTGTTTTTACCGTCTCTCGTTTAGTATTTTGAACAAAGCTTTACAACCGGCAGAGATATCAGCATATGTTTCATCAAAATTGTCAGTAAACCACGGATCGGCCACATCGCGGGAAAGACCACAGAATTCCAGCAGTTTGTGCATTTTGTGTTCCCTGTCAGGACCAAAACAGCGGAGCATATTGCGCATATTCTCCTCATCCATTCCTATAAGAAGATCGTATTCGTCGTAATCTTCAGGGATAATACGGCGGGCACCACGTCTTTTAAAAGGAATACCCATTTCATCAAGTTTAGACCGTGTACCTTCATGAATATCGTTTCCAAGCTCTTCTGAACTTGTAGCAGCAGAACAAATCACAAAATCCGCCGTACGGTCAGCCTGCTCTGCAAGATATTTCATGATAAACTCCGCCATAGGAGAACGGCATATGTTCCCGTGACAGATAAAAAGAATACGATGCATCAAACAGCCCTCCATTCAATAAGACACAAAAAGAAAAAAACGCACATCGTTGATTCATTTTCTAAATTATACCGTTGTTCTACTGTCATAACTGAACATACTAATAAAAAAAATCTTTCCGTACAATATAAAAAAGGAGTCCTGCCAACGGCAGGACTCCAGAAAGGAGAGGAGAAAGCAAATCAGATTACGTTTGCTCTTGCATTTACAATATAAACTCTGCGTTACAGCAAAAGTTACAATTTTAAAAATGCTTACCCGGTTATAATGACAGAAATTCAGCAGGGCAGTATAAAAAAGTGATGATTTTTTTCATACGAAATTACAAACAGTACGTGACACAATCAGACAATGCTGCCTATTTAAAAATAATACTATATTATCTACTCGTAATCTTTTCAAAGAGCATCGATTTATAATATAATCAAATAAATGAAAAAATCAGAAAACCTTCTTATAATCAATCCTTTTAAGGATATCGATATTATCAAGGCGCTTGCTTCAGAACCTCGTATACAAATGCTTCTTCTCATAAAAAAAAGGGCATTGAATATAAATGAAATCAGTACAGCCTTAAATATGCCCCAGTCTACAGTTGCGACACATATCGAAAAACTCGAAAAAGCAGGGCTTCTTAATATTGAAGTACTTAAGGCTAAAAAGGGAAACCAGAAAATCTGTTCCCCTGCTTATTACAACTATCTTATAAAATTTTCTGAACTGAAACAAAATAAAAAAAACAATATCAATGTAGAAATGCCGATTGGTCTGTTCACCGATTTTCATGTCAGTGCCCCATGCGGACTATGCAGCGCGGAACACATTATCGGTTTTCTTGATATGTGTGATACCTTTCTGAACCCGGAACGTATGGCGGCACAGATTTTGTGGTTTACATCCGGCTATGTAGAATACAAATTTCCGAACAATTCGTTTTATGAATCACGGAAAATTTCAAAAATTGAATTCTGCGCAGAAATATCTGCTCAAACGCATACCTGGCACTCTGACATTACTTTAACAATTAATAATGTAGAAATCGGAACATGGACGTCTCCCGCCGGCTGTAACGACACCCCCGGGAACCACCTGCCGCAATGGTGGACTCAGGAAAGCCCTCAACACGGACTTCTTAAGGCGTGGACAGTAACAGAGGATGGAAGTTTTATTGATGAAGAAAAAATATCCGGCATCACGATTTCCGACCTGCACCTGTCAGAACATCATTCTATCAAAGTAAAACTTTCAGCTAAAGATGATGCAAAAAACCAGGGAGGAATCATCATATTCGGAAAAAACTTTGGAAATTATCCGCAGGACCTTATTCTCAAAATCTATTTCAAAGATGACACCTTTCTTCCTTCTGTATAAAAAAAACGGAGCTACCCATTTATGCAGAAGCAAACTCCATAAACATCTTTATTCCCTGATCATAGTTACCAAAACCGCGGCCAAAGATGTTCATTCCGCCCGGATGGTCAGCATTCTCCTTAAGACCTATCCGCATTGTAACAGAATGATGCTCATTAAGATGCAGATCGTCGAGACATACTCCTGAAATATGAATACCATCGATATAACTGCCGTTTTCAGTAATACTCCAGTGCTTTAAAAGTCCGTACTGGGATCCCTCAAGTTTCCACCACAGCGGTGTATATTTCCCCCTGCGGTCACCAAAATCGCCCGGCGATGTCCATGTTCCAATATCGACATCGTTAAGCCACATAGTTATATCTGAGAGCCATGCCGGATTCGTCCCCGGTGTCTCGGATGATAATTCCATACTCAGTTCAAGTTTTGTAAGTTTATGTGAGTTGGACAACGCATTATTCGGAAATTTATACTCAATAAATCCTGTTGTACACCAGATAAGGCTTGCAGACATGCGGTTCGGGTTAAGAAAAGAATCAGGCATATCAAGAAAACCTATAATTTTCTCTGTACTGCACAAACCACAGGGAGCGGTTACGTGAAAATCGGTAAAAAGACCAATAGGCATTTCAACTTCTACAGAATTATCCTCTTTTCTATCTTCGGGAAACTCCACAAGCACTTCTCTGAATGAAGGTACACAAATTTTCTGATTACCTTTTCTTGCTTTTACAGATACAGAATTAATCAGACCAGCTTCTTCAAGTTTTGCTATATGAGTCGCAACTGTAGACTGAGGCAGTTTGAGCGCCGCGCTTATTTCATTTACATTCATCGCATTCTTTCGTATGAGATCAAGTATCTGTATACGAGGTTCAGATGCAAGTGCCTTCAAAATCTCTATATTTTCAAGCGGATTAACGATCAAAACTTTTTCATCTTCACTCATTTGTCCGCCTCTTATTTAGATATATATACTAAAATATTGATATAGATTATACTCTTCAGATATATTTTTTGCAAGAAAAAAAAAGAAAAGACAAAAAACTTGACATATAAAAAATTTTCATGTAGCATGAGTGTACGTACACGCGCTTATATTTTAGAAAGGATTTATATGACTGTAAACGAAATAGCAATATTAGCAGACGTTTCAATCGGTACAGTGGACCGGGTCATCCATAATAGAGGCCGTGTTTCTGCTGAAACGCGTAAAAAAATTCAAAAAATTATCGATGACACAGGCTTTCAGCCTAATGCGCTCGCCCGTCACCTGAAGCTTAACTGTAAATATAAAATCGGAGTCCTTATTCCCGAAATAACAGCGGAAAGCGGATACTGGAAACAGTTATACGACGGTATATGCAGGACTATAAATAATGAGCTGAGCGCATTTTCATTCAAAGTAGAACTTTTCCCCTTCGTGCGTTCGGACCGAATGTCTTTTTCCGCACAGTTCCATAAAATGATTACGTCAGACTGCAGTGCATACATTATAGCACCGGTTATGCAGGAACAGACACTTTTTCTACTGTATGAAAGTAATACGCACTGTCCTTACTGTTTTATTGATTCAGCACTTCCGGGGACAAATCCGCTTTGTACTGTTGCACAGGATCCGTTACGGGCAGGCTACCTTGCAGGACGTATGACAGAACTTACGGCAGTCCGGCAGGGAATATTTGCAGTAATAAAATCGGATACTGAGGCATACAATCAGAACGAACGGGCACGGGGTTTTTGTGAATGGTTTAACAGGGACATAAATACACACAACGCAGTTCTTATATCAGGATACAATGCAGAAAAAACGACTATCTGTTCCGAAATAGATGCTCTGCTGGATAAATATCCTGCAGTAGCAGGAATATGTCTGGTAAATGCTTCCACCCATATTGCCGCAGCATATATTCAGAAAATAGGGCTTAAAACCAAGATTTCCATAACAGGATTCGATCTGGTAAAAGAAAACTGTGAAATGCTGCGGACCGGTCTCATAGACTGTCTTATTTCACAGGAACCGGCAGAACAGGGGCGGCAGGTAATGTCGCAACTGTACCGGAAACTCGTACTTGAAGAAAACTGCAGGGAACAGATTCAGATTCCAATTGATGTTTATTTTAAAGAAAATCTAATTTAGAAGGAGTAAAAATATATGACAATACAGAAAATTGCAGATGAAATCAAAACCGGCAGAACAATACTTGGAATTGAATTCGGTTCAACCCGTATCAAAGCTGTTCTGATCAATACAAAAAACGAACCTGTCGCGCAGGGTGCCTTTGACTGGGAAAATTCTCTTGTTAACGGTATATGGACGTATTCGCTTGATGAAATTCATCACGGCCTTACAACCGCATATGCAGAAATGAAAAAAGATGTTCAAAACAAATACGGTGTAAAACTTACAAAACTGCGCGCAATGGGCGTAAGTGCTATGATGCACGGATATCTCGCCTTCGACAAAAAAGGCAACCTTCTTGTCCCGTTCCGTACATGGCGCAACACGATTACCGGTGAAGCGTCATCCAGACTCTCCAGTCTGTTCAACTATCCCGTTCCGGAACGATGGAGCATTTCACATCTGTATCAGGCAATACTTACTAACGAACAGCATGTTAATGACGTCGCATTCTTTACGACACTCGCGGGATATGTTCACTGGCAGCTTACCGGCAGAAAAGTACTCGGTATGGGAGACGCTTCCGGTATGTTCCCGATAGATACGGCTGCCGGTACCTATAATAAAAAAATGCTTGCACAATTTTCAAACCTTGTCGCAGACAGGCACTATAACTGGAAAATAGAAGATCTGCTGCCCGAAGTTCTTTCTGCAGGAAATAACGCCGGAACACTCACAAAAGAAGGTGCTATGCTGCTCGACGCAGACAAAGATCTTGAATGCGGCATTCCGCTCTGCCCTCCGGAAGGAGATGCAGGAACAGGTATGACTGCGACAAATTCTGTTGCAAAAAGAACGGGCAATGTCTCGGCAGGAACTTCTGTTTTTGCAATGGTCGTTCTTGAAAAAAATTTATCAAAAGCATACAACGGACAGATTGACCTTGTAACAACGCCGGATGGTTCACTTACTGCAATGGCACACGCAAACAACTGTACAGGTGAATACGATAAGTGGATAAAACTGTTCGGTGAGGCTGCTGCGACTCTGGGTGCTGAATTCGATAAGCGCAGACTGTATGATACGCTGCTTGAACTTGCACTCAAAGGCGATAAAGACTGCGGCGGACTAGTTCCTTACAATTACATATCCGGCGAATCAATGACGGGACTTGGTTCGGGAAGACCTCTCTTTGTACGTACACAGAACTGCTCATTCAATCTGGCAAACTTTATGCGTGCCCAGCTGTTCACCGCTCTAGGTGCGCTCCGTACAGGTATGGATATTCTTTTTGACAAAGAAAACGTAAAACTTGATACGCTTATCTGTCAGGGTGGATTTTTCAAAACAATCAATGTCGGTCTCAACATTATGGCAGCAGCGATGCATACACCGTGCGCAGCGCTCAGTACAGCCGGTGAAGGCGGCCCCTGGGGAATGGCGCTGCTGGCTTCATATATGGTGAACGGAAACGGACGAAAACTTGAACAATTTCTCAGCGAAGAAGTATTTTCTTCATGTAAGTCGACTACGGTACAACCCGACGCGGCAGATGTAGAAGGATTTAATCAGTTCTTTGTACGTTACACGAAAGGTCTTGAAGTTGAAAAAGCAGCAGTTAAAAGCATTGACTGACAACAGGAGAATTATATGGCAGACAAATATCAGACAATAAAAGAACAGGCATACGAAGCAAATATGCAGATTCCTGCACAGCATCTTGCATTGTACACGTGGGGCAATGTTTCTGCATTCGACGCAGCTCTCGGTGTTTTTGCAATAAAACCCTCAGGCGTACCGTATCCGGAACTTACACCGGACAGTATGGTCATTGTAGATCTTAACGGATCTGTAGTAGAAGGCACACTCCGTCCGTCATCCGATACACCGACTCATGTTGTACTCTACCGCGAATTCGCCGTAAACGACGGCATCAAGATAGGAGGCATCATCCATACACATTCGACAGCTGCAGTTTCATGGGCACAGGCTGTACGTCCTGTACCGTTATTCGGAACAACGCATGCAGATCACATTCAGACAGCTGTTCCCTGTACACCGTACCTTTCAAAAGACGCAGTAGAACGGGATTACGAAAAAGAAACAGGTAATCTCATTGTAAACCATTTCAAGGAACACGAATTAAATCCAGGTGAAGTGAATATGGTACTTGTCGGCGGGCACGGACCGTTCGCATGGGGAGCAGATGCTGCAAAAGCTGTATACAACGGTGCTGTGCTTGAGGAAATCTGCAGGATGGCTCTTAATACAGTCATAATTAATCCAGGGGCAACACCATTGCCGGACTATATCGTAAACAAGCATTACCAGCGGAAACACGGCCCGAATGCCTATTACGGCCAGAAAAAGTAAACGTACGATTTCATTTGATAATTAATCCGCCCGGTGATATATTTGTAGTAATTACAAACCGGCTGTTACAACAGCAGACAATTTAAGGAGATGTCTATGGATAAGTATGAATGCGGAGTATGCGGTTACGTCTATGATCCTGCAAAAGGTGATCCGGACGGAGGAATAAAACCGGGAACAAAATGGGAAGATATACCCGATGACTGGGTTTGTCCGGTCTGTGGGGCAGGAAAGGATGCCTTCACTAAAAAAGCGTAAATCAAAAAAGGGCTGTTCTGAAAACTGATTCAGACAGCCCTTTTTATTTTTACTGTCTGCAGTCCTTTCTGCAGATATTCCGGACAGTGAAAATTATTTTATACGGCATACCGCGCACGTTCTCCGCCGATAAATTTAGGACGGGTACGCGCGCATACAATGTGGGCTTCTCCGATAGTTTTCTGTGCAATCCGGACAGGCACAGCAACGTCACGCAGGTGCATGCCGATGAGCGTGTCCCCTATATCTATTCCGGCATGAGCTTTTATATGTTCTACCATTACAGGATGTTCAAAACCCCGGTATGCGGCAGCACCGAATGAACCGCCGCCGTGAATCCATGGGACAACACAGACCGGTTCATAATTGTATTTTTCCGCGCAGGCAGATTCTACAACAAGAGCACGATTTAAATGCTCGCAGCACTGGGCTGCAAGAAAAATTCCCTGTTTATGAACAATACGATAAACGGCATCAAACACGTTTCTGCCGGTTTCTTCGCTTGAACCTGTACCTATTTTTGTCCCTAGAATTTCACTTGAAGAACATCCGACGACAAGTATATCACCTTTATTCAGATGAGCTTCTTCAAGGAGTTCATTTACGACAAGCTGTGTTTCTTCAAATATAGTATCCATACATCCTCCTTTCGACTATATACGGATCAGTACGTCCTTTTCCGGCAGACGTGATTTCGGAAGCGCTGCATTAAAATCATCTTTGCTGTGATATCCGAGCGAAACGATAACCGATGAACTGTATCCGTCTGTTCTGAGTCCCAATTCTTCATCAAGTATCCGGCTGTCAAAACCTTCCATCGGGCAGGCATCAAGTCCGAGCGATGCCGCTCCGAACAGAAGTATACCCACAGCAAGATACACCTGCTTTTCCATCCATTGCTGCGTATCCTTCCGCTCAAACCGATGTAGATTAACGAAATGTGCGCGGCCGTCACGCTGTCCGTTCATTGTTTTGTCTGAATTGAAACGTCCGTCGGCTTTTTCCTGTGCAAGAAGTTTTTCAAGATAAACAGTATCAATCGTCTCACGGACAGAAAAAACAACAACTGCCGAAGCATTCATGATTTTCGGTTCGTTGTAACTGTAAAATCCTGCCGCAGCTTTTGCAATACGTGTTTTTCCCTGCGGTGTTAATGCAAGAATAAATTTCCACGGCTGAATATTCGTAGAAGAAGGAGCTAACCGCAGCAGATTCTCGATCTCCCTGATTGTTTTCTCCGGAATAGATTTTTCAGAATCAAATTTCTTTGTCGTATACCGGGATTTCATTACATCTGTACTATTCATATAAACCTCCATAAATCATCTGACAGCATATTTTTCAAGGAACCCGGCTGTTTTTCTTTCATACTCAGCCGTATCCAGAATTGAGCTGACAGCATGTTCCGCATTTTCAACAATCAGCAGATCTTTTGGAGCCGTGCATGCTTCATAATTCCGGTACGACATTCCGGCTGGAACAAATTTATCACGGCCACCATGTATAAACAATACAGGAATTTTATTATTTCTGAGTGCCTCAATGGTCGAATATTCCTTAAGGCCGAAACCAGCTATGATACGGGTCTGCATCCGGGCAAAAAACATAACAGGATGTACCGGCAGATGGTTATAATCTTTCAGTACATGTGCTATTTCTTCATATGGTGACGTAAAACCGCAGTCCGCCACAACAGCCTTAACATTTACAGGTTGTTCCAGTCCGAGCGACATAACAACCGTCGCACATCCCATCGAGACACCGTACAGCACAACCGGCAGACCGGTTCCATTCCGTCCGTTTATGAACGTTACCCAGCTGCGGCAGTCATACCGTTCGCGCACACCGAATGTCAGATACCGGCCTCCGCTTTTACCGTGCGAACGCTGAGACGGCAGCAGAAGGTTCCAACCGTTTTCGTGCAGAAACTGTACAACAGGTGAAAAATCGCGTATGGCACTGCTGTGAAAGCCGTGCATGCAGATAATCGTTCCCCGGGGAGTTTGTGCCGGAAGGTACTCTGCAGAAAGACGAAGTCCGTCGTATGACATTATCTGTACTGTATCTTTCTGCTGTTCTTTATACCATGCAACACATCTGCGGAGTTCCGGAAGATACTGTGCCAGCTGCCCGTCTTTTTCCGGCACATCAGCGGCAGGTTTCTCTGCACGCAGAATGTTCGGTCGGAACAGATTCAGGTAAACAAGTATTGTGCATACCACGAATACTGCAAAAACAGCCGCTATAATCCACAGAAAAATCATTTATTTTCTTCCTCTGTCTTTCTGTGCGCCAGATACCACGACTGAAAAATCTCGGCAGCATCACCGCACAACTGCCGGCACGGTCGTTTTTTATAATATTCAGCCGTCCGTTCGGAACTTACCGGATCCGTTATACCGGAGACCGGAACGGTTCCCGGAACAGAGGCCTTTCCTTTCAGTTCCCGCTCAGACTGACCAAGAGGCACCAGTCCCAGCAGTTCTCTGCAGACGATTGAACCGTTTTTTTTACGGAACTGCGCAGCAAACTGCTGGACAAGTTCATATTCTCCGTCCTTTGCGGTTTTATCGGATGCGTCAGACGACCCCGATGCCATTCCGAGCGCCATAAACATGCCGCTCACCGCACCGCATACCTCGCGCATACGTCCCATGCCGCCTCCGAACGGCTGAGCAAGCCGCACGGTTGTATCAAAATCAGCGCCGAGTTCTCCGCAGAGCGCACCTATAACAGACTGTGAGCAGTTATACCCCGATTGGAACAGTTTTTCCGCTTTTTCGCGCGCCTGTTCCGGTGTCATACAAGTATCCATGCATGAAGTATAGCACATGAGAAAAAATGTTTCATCAAAGGGCTGGAGTGCAGTTATTGTATTCCGATTATTCTGTATGCGTATACAACAAATTCACCGTCATGCAGACGGTTTATACCGGCCT
>JBAYAJ010000089.1:0-9686 GCA_041669845.1 Treponema sp. | reverse complement strand
CATACGGCGGGTTCCCAATCACAATATCAAAGCCCTCTTTTGACGGTCGGTTAAACACGTCGCTGAACCACGTATGCCACAAGAAAAACTCTGTGTTTCCATATATTTTTCTATCTTTCCCAGTAAGTTCTTCAATTATGTTTTTGGGAACAAGTCTCGAATTTAAAAGCGTTTCAATGTTAATTTCAATCTGCTTCTGAATTTTTTCTTTTGCCTCAACATTTTCTGGGAAAAAGTAGCCCTTAAGCGCATCGGTTAAATTTCGAATATTATCATCATCATCAAAACTGACAAGACCGGGTTGGCTCGAATTATCTTTTTTAGTCAATTTACTCAAGTCAATACCCTTATAGCTTTCAATCAGGCTGTTTCCCTGCATAATTTTATAATCAAGATTGGGAAGCGGTTCCGGTCTATCAGCATCAACCATTATACTCAGCCAAAAACGCAGACGGGCAATATCAACAGCGCCTTTTTCAATATCTACACCATAAATACTATTTTGAACAATGTGCATTTTAATTTCTGCACGTGAAAATTTCTCATCTTCATTCAAAGCGTGGCGGCAATTAAAAAGCAGATTCAGCAGCCCCATTGGAAAAGCACCGGAACCGACTGCTGGATCACAGATTTTTACAGTTTCAAGATAATTCGTTACTGATTTCTTCTCTTCATCAGTCCAACTTTCTGGTATTTTCTGAGTCTCAACAAATAAACGTAAATCTGCTTCAGAAATTAAACCTTTACTTTCTGTACAAAGATAAGAAATAAGACTTTCTTTGCACATGTAATTCACAATTTCTTTGGGAGTGTAGAATGCTCCTTTGTCTTTGTTGTCTTCAAGTAAGTTTTCAAAAATCTTACCAAGCATTTCCGGATCAACACCGACTTCAACATCAGCAGGATCACTTTCATCTATTGTAAAATTGTATAGGTTGAAAAAATCCAGTAAACCACATGAAGCTTTGTAATCATAATTTTCATCTTTTCCTATAAAGGTTCGTTCAATTTCTTCTTTTTCTGGATTACAGAACATCTCTTTAGGAAACTTAATCTTAATATCATCAAGAATGTCTTTCGCAAACAAACCACCATTCAAATAAGGAATTTTTTTAAATCTATCAAGCAGAAAAATGTTCCATCCTTCCTCTCTAAACTTTCGTTTTCTGTCTTCTTTGGGGGTATTAAGCATTCCAAAGAACATTGGTTCAAGTACAGATGCCATAAAATCTTTTTTCTCTGCGTCTGAAGCGTTCTGAAAAAGATTGTAAGTAAAATTTTTGTCACCGGTTGTCCATGTATCATCATTAACTTCAACACCAAGCCAACCTTTTTTTTGCATGAACTGCAAAAATACTAGTCGGCCCATCATCTTTTTAATGTAATCACGGACAAGTTTCTGTGCATCTGCTTCTACACTGTTTGCAGCTTTTATAAATGCAGGAAAAATGGTTTTATTTGAATCATGGATACGCTCTTTCACATATTTTCCATCTGACTTTTTGATGTAACGGTTACCGGTAATGAACTGGACAAAGTCTTCGTAAAAAACTTTATATTCATGAAAAAAATTATCACTTACTGTCTCTATTGCAAACCTCGATTTTAAGTCTTCTAAATCCCTTACAGTCTTTGCATGACCACCGTCAAACAGCATGCTTTCCGGAGTATGACGTTTACAGCCATCCCCGAGCAAAAATGAATACCGGTGCGGATTTGAAAATTTCTGCCGAACCCTTCCGTTATCAGAAACTGATACGTCACTTGTTATTAATGAAAACCTCCACTGGTTTGAATCTTTGTTGTAAAAAACTGCCAGTACATTGTTCTTAGGACAAAAATTTTTCATCAGTTTAACAGTTTCTTTTGTTATTGTTACACGAGGATCGCTGTCTTTTATTTGATTCAGTTCATACACTGCAAGGTCAAGACTGTCACAGACTCCAAGCATAAAAGAATTATCACCATTCATTATTGAAGACCTAAAAAAAACTTGTTCTTCACCTGGTTTAAAATCTTCAGGAAGGAATTCATCCAAAAAATTTTCAAATGCTTCACGTTCATAGCTTCCGGCAACATCAAATGTACTCATTCTGTTTACTCCTCGTTATCCGTTTTTAACATATTTCAGATAAATTCTTCTGCAAGCAGAATCGTTTCAGGCTCTTCCCCAACCTTATTGTCTTTTTCCCTCAAAGATTCAAGATAATTTTCCGGAATTATTGCCTGAAGCTGCTCAAAAACATTCCTTTCGTTAAAATCTATTTTTTTAATCTGCTTCAAATAGAAAACAGGAAAGCTTTCTTTGTTTGCGATAGTTGTAACACCTTCAAGATACTCACTTTTATTTTTATCTGCAGCATACATTTTACGGATGAGCTTCAATACAGCATTTGCTTCCTGCAGATTTCTGCTTTTCACTCTTGTCGTTTTTACCACACCGCTGTCTTCTTTTACTTTTTGATACATTGCATAAAATCCGTCGCTGACCGCAAATGATTGTTCATCTTTTGCACATTTGAAAAGTTCAAGTGCAGCCTGTGCCGAAACAAGAGAGGTTCTTCCACTTTGGGATGCAAATCCAAACCGGTATGCATCGCCCTTTCTGCTGAAAAGTAATACACCTCTTGCCTCGATGTCAGCAAAAAGCTCATTCGTAAACAAATTATTCTTCACATAACTTACAACATTTTTCCGTGCTGAACGGCTTCTGTGCGGCAGATTCTTTGCCTTTTCAAGCGTCTCCGGGTTATCTGTTTCTACAGTATGAAGTTCGTTTCTATATGAAACATCCCAGGACTCACCGTCAGCATCATTTTCCGCATCAATAAACTGCTTTGCCATGTAACCTTCTGTTGTTTCATCGGCCTTAAGAATCTGTGTGTCGCTTCCTAAAATTGCCTGAAACAGTTTCATCTTAAATATGCTGATTTCCTGAGTATGGCTTACTGTTTCTCCCGTCGGTGTCGGAAAAAAGTTATAAATAAATAATTCATCGAATACCTTTTTATTAATCCGGTTGATTCGTCCTACGCGTTGAATTACTCTTGTCGGATTATACGGAATATCATAATTATAAATTGTTCCGGCCCTATGCAGGCTAAACCCTTCTGAAATTGCATCTGTTGCAACAAGAACATCAATATCCTGTTCTCCTTTCGCTCTCATATTTTCCGGATATCCTGCGTCAAAACAGGCTCTTATCTGCTCACGCGCTGTCTTTGAAGCAACCTTCGAAGAATACATCATCGTCTTTAGCCCGGATTTTTTAAACTGCTCAAACAAGTAATCTGCTGTATCAGAAAATTCTGTAAATAAAATAATTTTTCTGTTTTTCTCTTTTTTTAGTGAGTCCTGAATATTTTTAAGAGTACATTCAAATTTCGGATCTTCCTTTATGTCTTTCCAGTCATTATAGAATTTCTGAAATAACTTTATATCATGATCAAGGTCTACAATAAATTCCGGCTTCAGATCTTCTGCTTTTACAACAATAAGACCTTTTTCAATATCTTCAGAAAGGGCCGTCCGGATTATTTCATCAACAGAAAAAAGTGATGATTCGGTATCATCTGTCATATCGTCAATTGTTTCAAAATCCGGCAGTTTCCCTTTTTTATACAAAGGAATGATTTTATATTTTTCGTACCAGTTTTTAAGAAGGTTCATGGAATTCAACACATTCTGAACAGTCTTCAAAAAACTGTACTTTGAACTTTCAAATCTGCGTACAAAAAGCTGTTGCATGAACTGGGCCATGTTCCGTTGGCCTGTCTCAAAGTTTTCAATATCAAACTCCTGCGCATAATATTTTTTTATTTTTTCATCCGGTTTTAAATAAGTCAGAGGTTTATACCGGGCACCAATAAATCCCTTTTCTGCATTTTTTTCTGTCGTTATTCCTGCATATTCAGTATTTTCTTTTCTTATCAATGATTCACCAGTAAGAAGTTCCAGTGTATTCATATAAAGACTTGAAATAACTCCAAGCGAATACTCAAGTTCTTTTGGTGGTTTTACTGTTGGAAATGATATATGCTGTGCCTCAAGGTCCTTTCTGTATGCATCTATTTTTTTCAAATCTACACGAGTTCTTCGGATAACGACCGGGTCGAGAATTTCTCTGATTTTCTGAGCCAGTTCATTCGACCGCTTTGTAAATTCTCTGTCATCCATCTTTGTATTTCTATTTTCTGTTCTAAGTTTCTTATATACAACAGAGAGATTTTCCATTTGGTCTCCAAGGTCATTAACGGTCTGAATGGTAGAATGAGCCGGAATCTGAAACAATTTAATCATTGAAAAAATATCTTCCGGTTTATTATTGAACGGAGTCGCAGAAAGCAGAATAACTTTGTTACCAGCGCAAAGCTGATGTAAAAGACCATAAGCCTCGGTATTTTCATTTCTGTAACGATGAGCCTCATCAACAATTATAAGCAAATCGGTTCTACCGCGATTTTTTAATACAGCTTCATCAATTTTACCGGGAGTATAAATACTGAAGCCACGTAATCCGAAATCCTGTGCGTAGTCTTCCCATTGCTGTACAAGATGAGGCGGTGTAACAATAACAGTAGTCAAATCAAGATTAGCTGCTATAGTTGAAGCTATAATAGATTTACCAAGACCTACAACATCTGCAATAATTACCCCGGAGTGTTTTTTAACTTTTTGAACACCTTCGCGGATGGCATCAATTTGATAGGAAATATCGAGAAACTGATTCATTCTGTCATGTGTAATTTCACCCGGTGTTTTTATATGATCATTATTAATCTTAAAATATTCATAAATAACGCGAAGATACATCAAATACGGAGAAGGAATCTGCTCAAGCCATGTATGTTCTACAAGTTGCTCAATGAATTCTTCTTTATTCAATTCGTCAACCAAATCTACAGCAGTATCCCAAAAGTCTTCAAAAATTCTGACTGCATCTGTAAAATCGTTTGAATCCTGAAGATATATATTCACTTCGTTCCTTCCGCTAAGTCCCTGATAAGAAAAATTACTTGACCCCACAATAACTTTACCAGGTTCCTGCATAAAAGACGGTTCTTTTTCATCTGCATAAAACAAATACATTTTTGCATGATTAGGTTCTCTGGTTTTTCTAATCTGCAAAGTACCGTTTAAAAGTTTTCTTTTAAAAATTTGGAAAGTATCCTTTACCTCTTTAGAATCAAGAAACTCCGTACCGTTTATTGCATTGATTACATCTTTAGGATAAGTCTTACGGATAGAAAATTTTGAATCCATATTCTTCTTTCCAGTCGAATATTTAGAGTATTCACGAATACCTCTGTCAGCATCAACGTCTATATCCATTCCGACAAGAATGCGCAGTTTTTTGTCTTTTAATTCATCTTGAATTTCATGAAAGCCACTAAAGAAAAAATATCCGACTAAAAAATCAAATTTTACTGATTTATTTGCTGCGCTCTTAACGACCTGACTTAACGGCTGATTTTCATTTGTAATAAATTTAGATGGCATTTTATAATTTCCTGAGAAAGCATAGCTTTCTTAAGTATATCACACAAAATCGATAAAATATCGCTTCTGTAACAAAAAATGTGTAAATGATATAATTGACTGCTATTCGATAATTTCAATACAGAATTACAAGCTTGTGTTAGTCGGCAGCCGCAACTAGACAGATACCCGGATGGAAGAAGGTTTAGATTTTTCAGCTTGTAGAGAAACGAAAGCGAGTAGTTCTGCACATTTCATATAATCAGAAACTCTGCGAATTCTTATTGCTTTTAACCAGAATTCGTTACATCGTCACCATAAAAATCTTTTACACTTTTTTATATTCGAAAATTTTCTCTTTACCTTATAGGTATCCTTCCATTCAGCTGTCTGAACGTCGGCTGCTCGACGGCTATATCGGCAGTTTCCGATTCGGTAAATGCGGCCGCCCGCTCCGTTCCATAATTTATACTCCTTCCCGCGATACACTGATAAGCGTACGCAGCATTTCAACAAGCTCATCATCGGTAAGACCCGCAATACGTGCAGACGTAATCGTCATCTGTAAATTCTCTTCCACCTGCCACAGGTGCTGTTCCTTCACCAGCTCGCGGTTCTGCACATTTACCAGAAAACCTTTCCCCCTGTACAGCCGTCACCAGTCCTTCTCCAGCAAGTGTCTTATACGCTTTCATCGTCGTAATGACGCTTATCTTAAGATTCTGTGCAAGTCCGAGGACAGACGGGAGATAACTTCCTTCCTGAATCGTTCCGGAAAGAATCTGTCCGCGGAACTTCGTCGCTATCTGCTGATAAATAGGCTCTTCAGAATTCTGAAGAATTCTCATGATTTCTCACTGTTTATGTATTATATAAACAGTATTAACACTTGAGTGATATTCTGCCAAGAAAAATTAAGAGAAAAAGTTGTAAAAAATGAAACGCGATACTTTTATCCCGCTGCAGGCCGTGCGGCCGCGGAAAATCAGACTGGGTTCTGCACATAACCAGTCCGATTTCTGAATTACCGATTTATCCTGAACTCCGGAACTACACAGGATACAGCAGTCAGTATTCCGTCATTCGGGCAGTTTCCCGCCGGTCACCGTAATACGTCCGTCGGTAGCAGGGGTAAAAACTCCCTTAAATGATTTCACATAGTCGATGAAAACAGAACTCAGCAGCATTGAAGAGTTGAATGTGTCGATTGATTTCTTAAACGCTGCATATCCGTCTCCGCCGCCTGCCATGTAATCGTTGGTCGCAATTTTGTATGTTCTGCCCGGATCGACCGGCGCACCGCCGATTATCAAGCCGCTAATGGTTCCGTTACCCTGAGCATCATACGTAATCGTATATTTCACTTCTTTTGAAACCTGCGCCCATGCGCCCGCACCCTGTTTTACGGAACCGATAAAGTTGAACAGATCAAGTACATCGCTTCCCTTCAGTGTAAGCACGAAAAGCACGTTGTCGAACGGAAGCATCGTAAGTACGTCTCCGCGCGTTACGTTTCCCGCAGGAAGTCCCGCCCTGATGCCGCCTCCGTTCGTTACGGCGCAGTCTATGCCCATGCCCTGATTTCTGCAGTATGCGACCATACCGTCGCAGAGTACATCGCCGCTCGCCATTTCCTGACAGCGCGTAAGTTTCTGTCCGAACGGAAACGGTGCCGTCGTCGTAAGAACCACATCTTTGAGCGATGCATCCGCTTTTTGAACATACGGCTCAAGCAGTTTCGTAATTTCCGGATCGGGGGCAAAGTCTTTTGTCGTAATTTCCACAGGTTTCCATGTAAAATCAACTTTTTTCCCGTTTCTGATCGTCATAACGCCGTCGCCGACATATTTCCCATAGACATTCGCTGTAACAATCGGTATTCCGTTGACGATTTTCGGTTCAGCAAAATAAGAATGCGAGTGGCCGTCCACGATCAGATCGATTCCCTGCACGTTTCCGGCAAGCTTTACGGAAGTTTCCTGATCAGCCGTTTCCGGAACGTCTCCCAGATGGCCGCAGACAATGACAATGCCGGCGTGTTCCTTTGTACGTACAAGATTCACCATCCTTTTTGCAGTCTCAATTTCGTCGGTGAACGTAAGACTTTTATCGGGACTCGCTATGGTCAGCGTACGGCGTGTTGTAAGACCGATGACCGCAACGCGGAATCCGTCGTAATTTTTAATGATATACGGCTTTACCAGATATTTATTCCCCTGCATGATATTTGCGGAAATCCACTGAAACTTTGAAAGTGCAATCTGCTTTTGAAATTTTTCAAGCGGCCCGTCAAATTCGTGGTTGCCGGGCGTAACTGCATCGTAGCCGATTGCATTCAGGCACTTAATATCCGGTTCCGCATTGAACATGTTGGAAAACGCAGATCCGGTGTTCACGTCACCTGCATGAAGTACAAGTACGTTTTTGTTCCGGGCACGCACCTGTTTTACAAATGCTGCCTGCGACGCAAAACCTCCCGTGCCGTCCTTCGTCGCAAGATCAGCACCGTGTGTGTCGTTCGTGTTAAGGACAACAAGCTCATACGTTTTTCCATTATCATTTACCGTACTTGCACAGCCGGAAAACAGCAGACCGGCAGTAACCGCGGCAAATACAAGAATTAATCCAAGTCGTCTTTTCATACATGTCTCCTTATACAAGTATACTGCATTTACGGCGGTTTATTACACAGCAGGAATCAGTTGACAAACTCAACAGTGGTAGAGATTTGTTATTCTGTAACATTATGCAGCCACCTGCCGGACTTCAGGCGAAGCAGGCCGGCGCTCATTTTCAGCAGCTGTTCGGTCTGCAGGCAGGCATAAATCATGAACGGATCCCAGTGCAGGACAAAGGCGGCAAAACAACCGAGAGGAATGGCAACGGCCCACATCCAGAAAATGTCATTAAATCCTGCATATACGGTGTCACCTCCGGAACGGCAGATACCTACAATGAAACACATATTGAACGCATTTGCAGGATACAGGCACATAAGGATGCGGAGCATATACTGCGCCTGCCTGATTATTTCCGGTTCAACATTGAATATATGCGGCAGCAGGAGCGACAGTGGATACAGCAGGGTGCCGAGTCCTACCGCCATAAGCGGCATGAACCACGCAAAACGGGCAGCATACCGGCGGGCCATATTTTCGTCCCCCTCTCCGATTTTTTTCCCGATAATAATACCTGCACCGTTGCCTACACCTATAAAGAACACCCACGTCAGCTGGGAAATAGTTCCCGTGATATTGAATGCAGCAATGGCATTAGTTCCTGCATGCGCAAATATTGAATTCTGCGCGGTAATGCCGAATCCCCACACCGATTCGTTAATAATAACGGGCAGCGCGATACGGATAAAGCGCGCAAGGAATCCCCTGTCGAACGAAAGCAGTTCCCTGACGGAACCGGCTGCCTCGAATTTTTTATGATATGCCCAGCCCAGGGTAATTACAAGCTCTACAATACGGGAAAAAACAGTTGCAACGGCAGCGCCTTTTACTCCGTATGCAGGAATAACAAAATGCAGTCCGAATACGTCCGCGTGCATGCCGAAAATCAGAATCCAGTTGCCGAATGCGTTCACACCGAACGATACCGCCGTGCTTACCATCGGCAGCTTCACATGCTCCGTTGCCCTGAATGCAAGCTGGTATGCAAAACTCACCGCCATAAGCGGATAGCTTATCCCCACCAGACGCAGATACTGCGCACCGAGTTCGATGACGAGCGGATCGTGCGAATACAGACCGATAAGTGCACGGGGAAAGAACAGCGCACCTGCTGCAAATACAACGGAAACGGCAAAAGACAGCGACAGGGTTATACCGAGTGTACGCCGTATCCCTGAAATGTCTTTCTTACCCCAGAACTGTGCAACAAAAATGGAACCTCCGCTCGAAATACCGAACAGAATCATGTTAAGCATAAAAAAGACCTGGTTGCCCAGGCCGACCGCAGCAATCTGCGCCGAACCAAGCTGCCCGACCATGATTGTGTCGAGCATGTTAACGAACGTTTGAAGAAGGTTCTGCAGAATTATCGGGACAGCTATCGTAAAAAGCGTACTGTAAAATCCCGGAAGTGTACTCATACTATATTCCTCGCGCTGGGGAGTATAACATAAATACAAATTCGTGACACGCATGTCATTTATTTGAAGATAAAGCGTACCCGTTCATGAAAGCTCTGTATAATAAGGT
>JBAYAJ010000088.1:0-9831 GCA_041669845.1 Treponema sp. | reverse complement strand
CTGAAGCGCATGCATCTTGAATATGTCGATATATTCTATCATCACCGTCCTGATCCTGATACTCCTCTTGAAGAAACGATGGGTGCCGTGAGTGATATTATAAAGAGCGGTAAAGCGCTGTATGCCGGTATTTCAAATTATAAGAGTGAGCAGACTCGTGAAGCAGCTGCGATTCTGGCTGCAAACGGGACACCGCTGCTTATTAATCAGTTCAGATACAACATGTTCGACAGATGGAGCGAAACAGACCACCTTACGGACACGCTGGCCGAAGTGGGTGCGGGATCAATCACGTTCAGCCCGTTAGCTCAGGGGCTGCTGTCCGATAAATATTTTGACGGTATTCCCGGTCACAGCCGTGCCTCACTCAATCATTTTCTAAAAGCGGACAGCATTACACCGGAGAAAATTGCTGAAGTACGAAAGCTTAATGAAATTGCACGAGGCAGGGCGCAGACTCTTACAGAAATGGCTCTTTCCTGGAATCTTCGTAACAATAGGGTGACAACTGTTCTTATAGGAGCTCACAATCCTGAGCAGATAGAGGAAAATGTGAAAATTATTAATCATCTTGACTTTACGCAGGAAGAACTTGATGGAATTGATGCGGTATTGAACAACGACAGAGCGATATGAATACAACCGTAGAAAAGAATATTCAGAAGCACTTGTTTGCGCTGCAGGACATGAAATATCAGGCGTTCCAGTGCAGACTTATGCCGAATATTGCACCGGAACGGGTTATAGGTGTACGGACTCCGGCACTGCGCACGCTTGCAAAAGAAATTACAAAAACACCTTGTGCTGCTGAGTTTATTTCAATCTTACCGCACGAATATTATGAAGAGAATAATCTTCACGGCTTTATTATTGAAACAATAAAAGATTTTGATGAAGCTGTGCGTGCATTAGATGAGTTTCTTCCATATGTTGATAACTGGGCGACGTGTGATCAGATAAAACCGAAAGCGTTTAAAAAAAATATTCCTGAGCTGTATAAAAAAATAAAAGAGTGGATTAAATCCGGAAGAACGTATACGGTCCGTTTTGGTATTGAAATGTTTATGAACTTTTTTCTTGACGGGGATTTTACACCGGAATCTGCAGAAATTGTGGCACGTATCCGTTCTGATGAATACTATGTAAACATGATGATTGCATGGTATTTTGCGACAGCGCTGGCAAAGCAGTATGAGGCGGCTGTCCCGTATATTGAGCAAAATAAACTTGATATATGGGTGCATAATAAGGCAATCCAGAAAGCGGTTGAAAGCTGCCGGATTACAGCTGCGCATAAACGGTACCTGAAGACATTGAAAAGAATGTGAAGTGACCGGTTTTTTATGTCCCTGCAGAGCTTTATCGAATTAAACTGGTAAAATCAACAACTGTATTATATAATGAAATTAGAAGAGAGGTTTCTGTGCAGTACGAAATTCGTTATGATATTTCAGCTGTTATAATAATTCTTATTCTGTTGTATGTATTTTATACGTATAAACGTTTTTCGTCGGTACGTTCGAGAGTTTATCTGGTAATTCTTTTTAATTCTCTTATTGCAATAAGTCTGGATGTTGTCACGTGCTATACGATTGAATATCTTCCTCCGGAACTGCGTATATGGAATAATATTCTTTGCGTTCTACACATTATTTTTACTAATTCGATTCCGATCCTGTATTATTTATACATATGGTTAATGACCCATGCAAGAACAAACCTTTCTATAAGAAAAAAAGTGCTTATAGTATCAGTAAGCATATATGAGTTTGTAACGATTTTAACATCTCCTTTCACAAAGTATGTTATGTATTTTGATGCAGCAGGATCATATAAACATGGTCCGGGAATGACGGTTCTTTATATAATTGGAATGTTCCTTGTATTTGCAGGGCTTTACCAGATTATAAAATACAGGAAAAGTCTTGATATCGGTCAGCGGTCGGTATCAGTTTTTTACTCGGTCGCAACTGCGGTTGCTGCCGTTGTTCAATATTTTCATCCTTTTCTGCTGTTGACTGGATTTGCAATTGCTGTTTCGTTGTTTCTTACTTACCTGAATCTGCAGAATCCCCTTGAATTTGTAGACAGTAACACCGGTGCCTGCAACAGAATTGCATTTAAGGAAATTATTTTTTCAAAACTGGATGCGAATCAGGAATGCTCTTTAGTTATCGTAAAAATTACAAATACGGACAGTATAAAAAAACAGTTTGGCATTGAAAACGGCTACTATATGATAAGACAGTACACAAAGCGTCTGAATGAAATCTGCAGAACAAGATTCATATATCATCTTTTTGGCTGTTGTTATGTTCTTGTCTGCCGGAATAAGAAAGAATCGTTTGCCAGAATAGATGCGATTACAAATTCTGCGCGGCTGGCTGTTGAAACAGATACAGATCTGATGCATACTAATAAACTAAAATATCCAGTTATGGCAGAGTTGTTTTTGCTGGAAGATGTTTTAAATTTAAAAAAAATGAATCATGCTACAATCGATGATATGATAGGGCTTGTTCAGTTTGCTGTGACGCAGACTGTTAATAAAAATGTAATTAACTACATAGATGATGCAATAATCCGGCAATATCACACAAAAATAATGATTCAAAAAACTGTGCAGCTTGCAATCGAGAATGAATTATTTGAAGTATTTCTCCAGCCTATATTCGATTTGCGTTCAAATAAATTTGTTGGAGCAGAGTCGCTTGTCAGATTGAAAGATTCCGACGGCAGCTATATTCCTCCGTTGTCATTTATTCCTGACGCAGAAAAAAACGGAGATATTTTTAAAATAAGTGACATTGTTCTTAAAAAAACATGTGAATTTATTAATAAATCTCATCTTTCTGAATTCGGTATACATATAGTAAACATTAATCTTTCCATGATGCAGTGTATGCAGGACGGAATTGTAGAACATCTTGTAGAGCTTATAAAAAATTACAATGTTCCCATAAATATGATTCAGTTTGAAATTACGGAAACTATGATAGAAAATGATCCGGATCGTCTCTTAAAGGTTATGAACGATTTTGACTCTTACGGAATACCTGTTGCGCTCGATGATTTTGGAACCGGGTATTCAAATACATCACGTCTTATGCATTATCATTTTGCAGAAGTTAAATTTGATAAAAGTCTTATTGATACGGCAGAAAACGATACAGGTAATTTAATTTCACTGAAATATCTTATGGGTATGGTAAAGGAAGCCGGTATGCTTGTTCTTGCGGAGGGAGTTGAATCGCTCGATGTTTTAAAGAAACTTGAAAGTTTTGGCTGCGATTTGATTCAGGGATATTACTATGCCAAACCAATGCCGTGCAGTCAATTTGTTGAGTTTATAGAATCTAAGCAGCAGGAGAATTGAAAATATAACAGGATCATGTGTACGATTCGCGGCTGTTATTTCCGTGTTATGATTTTTTCTGCAATATAAAAAATCAGCTGTATGAGTGAACACATAATAAGATAAATAATAAATATGTCGATGTATGCTTCTATATAATTATATCCGTACGATGCTTCAATTTTTGCAATTGCGGTAATATCCTGCACTGTCATGAGAAAAGAGAGGGATGTTTCTTTGAAAAGGTTTACGGTAAGCGTCCCGAGAGTCGGTATTGCTTCGACGACAGCCTGTGGCATAATAATAAGCCGGAACGCCTGACTTTGTTTCATACCGAGTGCGTATGAGGCATCAAGCTGTCCATTATCGACTGTCGTGATTGATGCGCGTATTACCTCAGACAGCATGACCGACGTGTGCACTGAAAAAACAACGACGGCATAAATAACAGGGTGCGTGTTGAAGATGTTGAATGAACTGCCTGTTCTGACGGCTGCCGCGTTAATAAGACTTGGAAGCAGACTGTATATAAACAGAATCTGTATAACCATCGGTGTACCGCGTATAAAAGAAATAAAGATACCGACAATTTGTGACAGAATTTTTATGTGATACAGCCGTGCAAGAGCCATATAGTAGGCAGGAATTACAGCAAACAGCAGCGACACTATTGTTATTTCCAGAGATACGGGAATTCCCTTTAATGCGAGTATGAATGTTTTTGTAAGAAACGGCAGATTTAGTCCCATGTGTTTTATGCCTTTAGAGAATGCTTTTCACCGGGAAATGTTTTCCCGCGCATTGTCCGCCGTTCAAATATACCAGCAGTCTGTTCAATGACGATTGAGAGCCCCCAGTAGATGACTGCAAGGGCAATATATATTTCAAGCCCGTGTGCTCCGTAATTCCGCGCGATAATAACGTCAGTTTCACCCATAAGGTCAATAAAACCGATTGTGAATGCCAGTGCACCCTGTTTAAGCAGTGCTATTACTTCATTACAGAAGACAGGGATGGCTGCTGTAAGCGCTTGTGGAATAATGATGAGATATGCTGTCTGGAACGGTGTAAATCCGCAGCAGAAAGCGGCATCTTTTTGTCCCGTGTCAACTGCACTGTATGCAGACCGGAACAATTCACACATGGCAGCAGCAAACAGCAGCGACAGCGTAATCGTTACGTACAGAAATTTTCCATTATATCCTGTGCGGATACCTGTCAGTGATTCAATAAGTTTCGGAAGTCCGTAGTAGACGATGAAAAGAAGTACGATAGACGGTGTACAGCGGATTATATGTACATAGACGACTGAAAACGAGCGGGCGATGCGTGAAGAAGATAATCGGGCCCATGCAAGAAATGCACCGCATACTGTACCGCAGATGACAGAAATAATCATTACCTGCAGCGTTCTGCCGATGAATGGTACAAGTTCACAGAAATAACGTACAATATAGACAGGATCAAATGGACGCATCGCGTCTCAGCATACTACTTCTGGACGTATTTTGAAACATCCTCACCAAAATATTTATTGGCAAGTTCGGTATATTTTCCATTTTTGTGTATTGTAGTGATTGCTTTGTCGTAGTCTGCAGCAAGTTCCGCTTCATTTTTATTGAAAAGAGGCCATGTCGGGATTGCTTTGTAAACTACATATGAAAGTTTATCTGCAAACTGATGGTAGGCTCCGTCTTCTGCAAGCACATTCCGTTTATATGCAACCTGAAGGTCAAAAAATCCGTCGTACCGTTTTTCAAGTACCCATGTGTACGATTCGGGAATATTGAAAACATCGGATGGTATAAGTGTGATCTGAGCGTCGGGATGTGCCTTGTTAAAGTCCGTAATAATCGAATACTGTGCGGATTGTGGAGAGATAGGAACGAGCTTTCCGCTGTATTTTGCAAAACTTTCAAGGTCGTGAATTTTGTCCGAATCTTCCGTACGGAACGTTAAACCGATAACGCTTGCACCAAGATAGTTCTGCGGGAAAAGGTATTTTGTCCGACGTTCGTCTGTAGACCAGGCACCTTTTATACCAACAGCGTATTTTCCTGTTTGTACACCAATGAGCAGATCATCATCTGAGGTAGGGATGAATTCGATTTTATACTGAGGATACATTTTACCTATTTCTTTCCAGACAGCGACTTCAAATCCGTCTGATTGACCGTTTTTATCAACAAATACGTACGGAACGTATGTCTGCGTATGTGCAACATATATTGTCCGGATATCACCGGTAGTTTGCTTTGCTGCCGGGTCCTGCTTTTTACTGCACCCTGCGATCGTAATGGTTGATAACACAGCGATAGCAGCAGTCAGTGTATAGATTTTTTTCATATATACTTCCTTCTATTATAATGAACCGATCTTCCTGGTTTTATTACGAAAATATCGATTTTCTAGTTTTTTGATGGGAAAATAGTATGATTAAATACACAGATAGTCAACTATTTATAATGTACTGTTTCCTTCAGAGCTTTTTTTCCATGAGCCAGAACATCCCTTTTGTCCAGTTTGCCTCACCGGCTTTCCGGAACCCCAGATGGCTGTACAGTGTAAGCGAAGCTGGGTTCCCTGAAAAGGCATCAAGTCTGATTACATAAAAGGAATGCGTTTTCCCCCATTTTTCAACTGCTCTCATAATATTTTTACCGAGTCCCCTGTTCTGAAAGTCCGGATGAATGCAGAGCCGGTGAACAATAAGCGGACGATCAGACGGATATTTCCACTGTGCATTGGTATACTGTTCATCGTGCCCGGAATTAAGTACGACACATGCGGCAATTCTCCCTGTTCCGCTGTCGTGCACGCAGTACAATTCACCGCGTTTTACATCGCCGGACAGATCGTCAGCATTCGGATACCAGTTGAAGTCCCAGAAATGCATGCCGCATTCATCAAGATGCGCAATGGCTGCTTTATACAAATCAAATATTTCGGGAAGATCGGACGATGATGCAGGAAAAAGTTCTGCGGGTTCAGTTGTGTTCATATACTAAATATATGCACGATTTTAAAAATCGTCATTTTTTTTCAGCAGCCACAGTTATTATTGATTACTGGCCCGGCAAACTGTAAAATAAAGAATCACCGCACGAATCACCAACCCCGCAAGCATCGGGGTATGGAGTTCTCTAAAGGTATTGCAGTCGGGATTTAATACCCTTCATACGCCCCAGGGGGCGGGGTATTAAACCCTCCGCACGAATAAAATATGACCGCATCATCTTTTATGTACTCGTTCATTATGAGGCAGGCATCCACAGCTGATTTATTTGAGGTAAAAATGGATTTTGAAACATGTTACAACAAATCTGATGCAATCCTGATGGAAGGGGCGGTTGCTGAACGCATTAAACACGAATTCAATATACAACTTGACGAAAAGACGGCGCTGGCGGGCCTAGTATATACAGAAAAAGGCAGATCCGCTTTAACTTCAATCTATACGGAATATCTTCACATTGCGGAAAAATATCATCTGCCGTTCATCGTAACAACGCCAACCCGTCGGGCAAATTCCATCCGTATAAAAGAAGCCGGATATGATGAGAAAATCATGTATGAAAACGCGGTATTCTTACGGAATTTACAAAAAAAAGCCGGTACGACAATGTTTACAGGCGGATTAATGGGATGTAAAGGTGATGCATATACGGCGTCAGAAGTTCTGTCTGCAGAAGAAGCATATGACTTTCATACATGGCAGGCCGCTCTTCTCCGGGATGCAGGAGTTGACTTTCTGTTTGCAGGTATAATGCCGGCATTGACGGAAGCAGAAGGTATGGCTAAGGCAATGGAGCATACAGGCCTTCCCTATATCATAAGTTTTATGATACGGAAAGACGGAAAGCTGCGGAACGGACGCATCTCATATGGAAGAAATAGCTAAAAGAATCACAGTTTGCTGATTCTCTATACCCGCATATGCAGAAGAACAGTAATAAGGAGCAATATGGACAGAAGTAAAGGAATCGGGCGGTGCGGGCTTGCATGCTGTATTTGTACCGCAAACGAAGGAAAATGTCCCGGCTGCAGAAAGGATGGATGTCCCGATATGGACTGGTGTCTTCAGTATACGTGCAGCAGAAAAAAAGGATTGCACGGCTGCTGGGAATGTGCCGACGCTCCCTGCAGCACAGACAATCTCACCGAAGATCAGCTTTCTGCGGTCAAAGAATCGTCCCTGAATAAGAAAAACATGTTTGCAGGTCTCAAGATGCGGGCATTCACGCTGTTTGTAAAACAATACGGCGAAGAAAAACTTATGGACTGCCTTGAACGGAACGAGAAAGCCGGTGTCGTATATCATGAGCAGGGATCGTTCTGCGGAGATTACGACAGGTGCGCTGATGAAAACGCTGTGTTCAATCTCCTGCTGAACGGGAAATAATATCCGTTTTACCGCTTCAAACCTGCAATAATTCCTTCAAACTTTTTTTCCGACTGAATTTCGTGCGTCACGAAACTGCCGTCATAAAAAAGGCTGAACGTCGTAAAAGGCGACGGGGACTGCTGTGCCTGTGCCGTGTTTTCAAAACGGTGTGCGGTAAGATGCGTTCCGTTTTTTTCCGCAGCCTGTTCAAGCAGCGGCACATATTTCGCCGTAAACGGACACTGGTTTGTATAATACACTACCAATCCCTTTTCCTTTATACACGGATTTTTCGCCTGCTGCAGGAAACACGGTTTTTCCGCAGCGGCATCAAACGGCAGATACATCAGAGTAAAATACGGTTCTGCCGTATCTGCCTCAAGAAATCCTTTATACTTTAAATACGACGGATCTGAAAGAAAAGGAAGTTTCTTTTTGCGGGATGACAGCACGACAAGCCCTTTTTTCCCTTTCGCTCTGCTGTCGCTGATGCATTCATCAAGCAGGAGCGTCGACCATCCCTGCCCCTTGTACTGTCCCGATACCCAGAGGCAGTCGATGTACATATACCCGGCGGCTGCAATAGGTGCCCATGCACGTTCTGCAGGGATATATTCAATAAAACATTTTCCGCGTACATCACCTTTCTTAAAAACGAGTCCGTCTTCCATGCGTGCAGAAAGCCATTCTTTTTTTGATGCTGCCTGTATATCGTCGGTATTCGCAATGGCACAGCAGATATGCTCCTGTCCGATATTTTCCGGTGTCAGCGTAATTATTTTCATGGTAATTTCTCCTCGCATAAAATATATCATATCAATTACGACAACTGTATGTCATAAAAAGTCACAGCATACAAGCTGGACAGGAGACTGCAACAAACTGTAGTATATACGTCTATGCAGACAGAATTTAACAAAAAATTACAGCAGCTGAGAAAGGAAAACGGACTTACACAGGAACAGCTTTCAGAGAAACTGCATATTTCGCGGACAGCAGTATCAAAATGGGAGAGCGGCAGAGGATTCCCGAATATCGAGGCACTGAAAAATATTTCCAGAGTTTTCACTGTTCCTGTTGACGATCTGCTTTCAAATAGTGAACTCCATAGTATAGAACAGAAGGATAGTCTCAGGAAAAAAGACAGCTTACAAACTTTTGTTTTCGGCTTATGCGATTTTTCAGTCCTGTCTTTTATATTCCTGCCGCTCTACGGGGAAAATACAGGAAGCTGTATCAAGGCAGTTAATCTGCTTCACTACACACAACTCTGGTATATGAGGGTATCGTTTTATCTGATGACAGCACTGCTCTGCATGACAGGTATTGCAGAAACAGTTATAGGATTTTTCTGCAGCCTGAAGTGGCAGCACCGGTGCAGAATCTATTCCCTGATACTGCATTCAGTAACTATTTTACTTTTTGCCGCAGCCAGGGAACCTTATGCAACATCGCTGCTTTTTATTTTAATTCTCATAAAAACCGGCATTCCTTTCAAAAAAGCAGCACGTAACGGCCCTGCTGCCCGATGACACGAAAAGTACCATTCAATCACTTCCTTTTAAACATAATGTGACGAATCGTTTCTTGGCTTCCCCTCCTGTATACGGCATACTGCCCCTGCAAAAACACTACAGGAGGAATGACAGTTGTCCAGATTCAACTGTCACACAAAAAAATGAACAGTACAGTAAGACTCAGAAAAACACCGGCAGTATTTTTACTACTGCTGTCATCGGCTTTTACGATGCATGCTCTTGATATGGCAGATTCACATACGCTGCGTCCGGATTCAGGCAGTATATTCCAGCTTAATCCCGTAACAGACGGAATCCTGCTGGGAACAGGACTCACACTTAATATAACAGCCAGAATCATAGAAAACAAACTGACGACAGTATCGTTTGCGGACGAAAACGGATATGATGCTGCATCAGTCAATCAATTCGACAGGCTGCTCATGCGTCCGTATTCAAAGGCGCTCGATTACACAGCAACTATTTTAACATGTACGACAATACTTACCCCTGCGCTGCTGCTTACGACGGAAAAAAAGGAATGGCTCACTATAGGGACAATGTATGCTGAATCG
>JBAYAJ010000087.1:0-9957 GCA_041669845.1 Treponema sp. | reverse complement strand
TAAGTCAGGTACTATTTTGGCGACTGTAATTTGTGATACAGGTAAGTTACGACATAAAATGGTATCACATAAAGGATTACAGACATGAATAAGTGCAACACATTATTCGGACAGCTGCTATCACTGATATAAAACCTGAATTTAACCGGCTGAGTAGAAAGCACGAAGCACACAGATACTGCAAAAGTTTCAGCGCCTAGAACGAACTTTCGGTGATGATCTTAGCCCAGCTCAGTGGTCAGGACGGACTGCGCAGCATCGCAAATACGACGAACAGTGAATATAGTTTCTTCTATAATACACGGGAATCACAAGAGCTGTAAACAAATCGACACTATCGTGTGCAGAAAATACCAGAAGCAGCGGTGTGTATAAAAACCTGTACTATATAGTCTGCTTTTGGCTCTTGAACCGGCAGAAAAGAAAACAGCTGAACAAAAGCTGTATGATGTAGGCTTGACTGCGCTCCGACTGTACATGAGAGACTTCCCGCGGGCAAAATTCCGATCGACAAAAAGAGAAGTAAAGATTCATGTGAAGTATGATGTCGGCGAATCCGTTCCGGAATACTTATTCGTCACGAATGCCGATAACCATGAGAACAGTACGCCGGGCAGCATGAGGTAGAAAGAAGGCAATGTAGTTACATTCGACAAGGGGGTACACTTTATCGTTACACGGCTTAAAGATAATGCTGATTATAAAGTTGTGAAACGGCGGAAGATATACAGCGGCAGCGCGTCAAAGACAGCGTCGATTTACCGGAAATGCTGGCAGATTGAACCTTTTTTCAAGACGCAAAGCAGAATCTGAAGATAAAGCGGTTTTACGGCACTCCTGAGAATGCAGTAAGGACGCAGATATGGACAGCCATGATTGTCTAACTTCTGTACATGATGTTGAAGAAACTGAGCGGCTGTGTTACAAAATGCTTCATGCACTTTATTTCAGAATTGTCGGTCGTACTGTTCAAGCATTGCGATCTGTTCCGGTGGATTATTGGTTCACCACATGGGCTCTGCACGGATAAAAGTCTGGTGCATTTGCAGATGGAGCTGGGGTAATGAATTTATCTTGGCCAGCAGTGTTTTTTTCAGAAAATTTTTTGGCTTATTACCACCAGTCCTTATATTTATACATATTACCTTACCCAGCACCAGTTTGCAGGGATTTTATACGGTTGTTCCGTTTCGGGGATACATTCAATCGGTTTTGTCATATTTTCTTTTTTCATTGTTTTCTTCCGTTATAAGAATAGAGTTGTTTCAAAAGTTGTTTGCATGCAGTCGTCGTGTCTTCAAATGATACGCCTGCGGCGTACGGACTTTTCTTAGCATAGAGCGACCAGCGTCTATTGCAGGAAGCATCGTTTTGAATCCTGTCAATGATATGCAATGCGTCGTATTCATCCGGAAGTGATGACTTACGGTATTCAAAGGTCCGTTGTACAGCTGTATGGAATTGGTCTGTTCGGATTTCTGATTTTTCCAGCTTACTCAGTATGTATATATCGTAAAAATCCTTGCTTCTGCCGTTCGCATCTGCCAGAACGAGTATTGTCTGCAGTTTCTCTGTCAGTATGGTTTCTATCGGATACGATTTTATACGAATGATTTCGCCGAATATGGTATGGTAGTCTAATATTTCAGCTTCCGGCGTAACGGGGTCACCTGTTGCGATATCGATATAAAAGGGCTGCCTGATATTTGCAAGCCGGCCGCACAGGTGGGCCCTTAATCCGCCGTACTCATCGTTTTCACGTATAGGCTCTATCTTGTTTAGTTCAAAATAGACGCTGTCTGTATCTGCTGAAGCTGTAACAGCGGTAATGATTTTACTGATTGTATCTTCGTTCATCTGTTGATTACGCATGAGAAAATCTATATCGACCGTTCCTCTGTTGATTATGCCGGTGAGGGCGGATACAAGTAGTCCTCCTTTCAGGATGAAATTTTCGTTGTACGGACTTTCTGCAAGAAGATTGAGAAAAGATTCATAAAAGAAAAAAGCTTGGAGTGTCTGATAGTTCACTCCTGTTTCTTTTGACTTATTTCGCAGTCGTGAGGTAACACTGTTTTTATTCATAGTTGATAAGTTCCAGTATCGATTCTATTTTTTCTGATATACCGAAGAGCTGGGCATAATCGCGCAGTTTCCAGATATCCTTTGTTTTCCGGCGGAGATAGACATTGCATGTTTTTGAAAATATTTCCGTATCCTGATTATTCCGGTCTCTGACAAGATCGCAGATAGTCCGTTCGGCGTCATATGCTTTCACTTCGTTTCCCTGTACCGTTTTCAGTTTTGTTATACCGATATCATACCAGTTTTTTCTGATAGAATGGACAACAGCTTTTCCTTTTATATGCGACGGATTATAACCGCGTGGTACGGTAACTTCAATCTGATACGGAATACGTTCTGTTAATCCGTTCAGATAGAGTGCCGAACTGTACGAATAAACACAGCGGTCATTTTTCAGTTGCAGTATAAAATACTCGTCAAAATTTTCATACGACGGATCAAGATAGATGCCTCTGGAAATCCGTTCGAGCCGTCCCTGTCTGACCAAATCCGTCAGATACCAGGTTTCTATGCCTTTTTTTGCCAGTTCCCTGGTCAGGAGTATTCCGTTATTCTGTTTTGCCAGTTCGGCAATTCGGTCATAGGTATTCATGTATTTCTTCCAACCACGCTACAGTATAGCATTTCTGTAGCGTGGTTGGAAGAACCGGTACGTATCTGGTTCAATTTCAGCCTCTATATAACAGGCTGTTGGAGTGATTTCAATTCGTTTACAACACTCTGAATCAAATCCGCCGCGGTTTCAAGCCCCGCTCTGATTTCTTCTCCGTTTTCAATCGGATCAGGCAGATCTTTGTAATCTATAATGCTGTTGTCCCTGATCAGCCCGAGGTCAAGACTGTTTCCTTTTTGTGCAATTTCTTCCCGGGTAAAACAGTGCCATCGTTCGTCTGTGACTTTCCGCCGGTCATCAGCAGTGTATGCTTTTTCAAATGCGGTGAAGTCTTCCGGCACAAGCGGATTGGTTTTGCCGAAACTCCGCATATTAGTACGCAGATCGTAAAACCACACTTCTTTTGTGTTGCCTTTATCCTTTTTCCCCCGGGCAAAGAACAGGACGTTCGTTTTAACCCCCTGTGCATAAAATATGCCGGTGGGTAACCGCAGTATTGTATGAAGATTGCATTTATCCATCAGATCACAGCGTATCTTTTCACCGTCACCGTCTGCAAAGAGTACGTTATCAGGAAGTACGACAGCGGCTCTCGCCTTGTCATTCGGTATAAGGGAGCGGTAAATATGTTGCAGAAAATTCAACTGTTTGTTGCTGGTGGAAAACGTGAAGTCATCTCTTGTAGCGCGCTCTCCGCCTTTCTTGGTACCGAACGGAGGGTTTGTCAGTACAACGTCAAAATCATGCATTTCCTTACCAGCTGTCGAAAGCGTGTCGGCAAGCATGATTTTTCCTTCTATATTATGAAGCATCGCATTCATCAGTGCGAGCCGGTGTGTTTCGTGAACCAGTTCGCATCCGGTGAATGCCTGTTGTTTTTGAAATATCTGCTGGTCAAGTGGCAGGGTGAACAAATTATCCGTTTTGTTTTTTATATACTGATCCGCAGCTATCATAAAACCGAATGTCCCGCAGGCAGGATCATTGCACCGCTCGCCCGGTTGAGGATCAACAAGTTTTGTCATGCAGTTGATAAGGACTCTCGGTGTAAAATACTGGCCGGCGCCGCTTTTTTTTTCATTTGCGTTTTTTTCGAGTAATCCTTCGTACAGATTCCCCAATCCCTCTTCCTTGGCTGAATACCAGTCGAGACTGTCTATGTTTTTGATTATTTTTTCAAGATTTTTCGGCTCATCTATATTTGAAGACGCTCCCTGGTATATTTCACGTACACGGCCAGTTGTATAGGTCCCGAACAGATGAAGCAGTTTGGTATAGTATTTCTGAAGTTCAAGTCCGGACATCTTTGCCAGTGTATTCCATGAATATGATAGAATGAGCTGTTTGTTCAGGTTTTCAGCCTCTTCCTGAGGTGTCAGTTCTTTTCCCTGTTCTGCCTTTGTCAGTGTTATACCTGCTGAAATGTTTTTTTCAGTACTGGTTTCCGCTGCCATTTTCAGAAAGAGAATATAAGTAAGTTCCGTAACGTATTCGTGATACGTAATTCCATCGTCACGAAGTACGTTACACAGATTCCAGAGTTTGGAAACAATTTCCTTTGTTGTCATGCTGTCTGATCCTTGTCCTCATACAGATATGTATTCAGCTCCTGTATGTAGGTGTTGAGTTGATTCGTAAATATTCTGTTTATTTTTTCAAATCCGCCATGTGATTTAAAAGCGCCGGAATCAAACGTGTCCCGGTTAATGATATCGTCATTTAAAAGCTGCAGTTCAATGCGGTTAAGCCAGTTGCGCTGCATTTTATTAAAATCGTGTTTTGCTTCAAGTTTTGCTACTGCATTTTTTATCCGCTCTTCATGACTCATGAGCGGAGAGCCGATTGCATACCGCCTGATAAAGCTGATGATGTCCGCAGCCATCTCTTCGTTTGTAAGCTGATTATAGGCAGTATTGAGCTGCTGTCTGGTATATCCGTTGGCATCAAGTTCATATGCGAGACTCCGCAATTCAGACCGTGTGAGTTCAGAAGGTCGTGTGCACACAACGTTCAGCGCTTCGATTTTATTCCGGTTATTTTCTATAAAGATCTTGAATTCTTCGAGATAGTCACTGGGAGCTTCTCCCTTACCGTAATCACGGGTATGCTGCCGCAACTCATCTTCTTTATGTGAAATAACCGTGTAGTGCGGAGGTTTGGGTCCTTCATACAGGGCGTCAAATACGGAACGCTGTACAATGATAAGACCTTTTGCTTCTGAGGGCTTCAGCTGCCGTATTTTTGCAATAAACTCATCCGGAGTAAGATTCCCTGAACGGTTTTTAAACAGTTCTGTCTGCATATCGGTAAGAGACCTCTTTCGCCGTTGCAGTTTTGCAACAATCAGGTCTATCTGGTTCTTGTTTTTCTCTTCTGTCGTCATGGAAACAAGACCATCGATCAGATCATCGAAAGTGGTTTCAGGATTCTGTACGACAGGTTTCATAGACGAAACAGGGGAGAGTGAATCATACGTACCGACGGCATCATATATTTCGAAATGTGTTTTTCGTATTTCAGGACAAAGACGGGTTGCTCTTCCGAGCATCTGCTCAAAGAGTATACGTGACTTTACACGCCGTAAAAATACAATTGTCGATATTCTCGGTACATCTATTCCTGTCGTAAGCAGATCAACCGTAACACAAATACTCGGATAGCGTTCATTCTTGAACCGCTTTACCGCTTCAAGAACTTTCTTACGGTTTCCACCTCCCACGCTGCCGGTGATTTTCATAATCGCTTCGCTGTCTATATCGTACGGTTCGTACAGTTCTTTTAATATCTTTACAATTAAATCGGCGTGATCGTCGTTGACTGCATAAATGAGTGTCTTTGCACCACCTTCTGGATCGATATCTTTAATTATTTCTGCGAGAACTGTTCTGTTGAAAGGTTCTGTTATTACCTGCCGGTTAAACTGTTCAACATCAAAATGAAGTTCATCTTCCAGCTGGTCGCTGTTCGTTATTTCTCCCGTAACTGCATCATATAAGGCAACCGTTTCTCCTTTCTGATAGGATATTCCCTCCGTATTCAGTTTCGTTTTTATTGTGTGTGGGGCATCATGGTCTACCAGATATCCGTCTATCACTGCTTCACGATATGAATAATTGAATACCGGACTTCCAAAAATCTGTGTTGTCTGCAGAGCAGGGGTAGCGGTAAGCGCAATTTTTACAGCATCGAAAAATTCGACTACCGTCCGGTACTTGCTGATATAGTCGTTTTGATCCCGGTACTCAAGTTCCTGATCTCCCATTTCCTTATCGAGAATATACCCGCGGTGTGCTTCGTCAATAATAATCAGATCATAGTCGGTAACAGAGGCCATAGAATCGCTTGTGTTATAAAGAATTTGATGCACCATACTTTGAAC
Organism: Treponema sp.; assembly: GCA_041669845.1. Lineage (GTDB taxonomy): Bacteria > Spirochaetota > Spirochaetia > Treponematales > Treponemataceae > Treponema_D. The sequence goes on along the minus strand of JBAYAJ010000087.1, from coordinate 3,880 downwards.
CGTAGCAATCTGTATCTTTGTTTCCTTGACAATATCCGTCTCGGTAAGATTATTGATGGTATACATGTTATCAAGTGTTTTCAGATCTTCAAGTTTTACTTCCTTGAAAACATCTTCAGCCTGTTCCCCGATCGTGTTACGGTCCACAAGAAACAGAATTCGATTGAATCTTCCGGTTTTCAGAAAGTGATAAATAAGACCCGGAACAACCCGTGTTTTTCCTGTACCTGTCGCCATGGAAAGCAGAATATTTTTTTTCCCTGATATGATTGCATTTTCAGTGGTCTCGATAGCCTTCAGCTGGTATGCGCGAAGATTGAGGCCTGCCGGATCGGTAAGAAAATCCTTTGACGATGACCGCAGCTTTTCATCTGCCGTGTCGATATCCTTGTTCAACAGGTCCTGTATCCCTTGAGGACTGATCCATCCCTGGAGGGCTTTCGCCATGTTTGAGTTTTTCCTAAGGTCCCTGAACCAGATTCCAGACTTCGTTTCCAGTTGTTTCAAATATGGTCGCCCGTTCGCTGCAAATACAAACGGAACCTTATAGTCTCCCTACGTTCCTATGGCATAGTGTGTATCGACCTGGCGTATGTTTTTTGCATAGTCCCGGCATTGATAGTCAATAACAGAAGAAATGTCGATATTCCGTTTTTTCGCTTCTATAATACCGACCATGGACCATCCGCAAAACAGCGCATAATCGGCATATCCATTTTTGCTGACAGTTGAATCTGTTTTCCATTCAGCAATGGCTACATTACGGCTCCTTTCCGGCTGTATACCCTTTGACTGCCTGATTTTTATTGAATCCGCTTCCCATCCGACCTGACGTAGTTGTTCATCTATAATGAGCCGTGTTTCAGCCTCTGTCAGTTCTGTTTTTTTCGCAGCTTCTTCAGCCTGATGAGCCCGGGCAGAATAATCAATGTGACTGATTTTTACTACGGTTTTTTTTCGGTGTTCATTATTCTGCCGACGGGTTTTTTCGAGAGCCGTTTGCAGCTTTGTAATAATTGCTTCCTGTTCACGGATTTTTCTTTCGGCAGAAAGTCTTTCATGTTCAGCCGGATGTTGTATATCTACAGGAAGTGTAAATTGGGAAGGAGTAAAATCATGATTCCTATACGAGCGGATAAACCAGATACACAGTTTATAGCCCATCTCAAGCAGCAGTTTTGCCTTTTCTACAGAGGCATACTCTTCATGTACAGCCTTATTGCGTAAAGTTCGTAGGGTATAGAGCATGGTATCTATTTTATACGGAATAAGGCCTTCTTTTTTTAACACTGCAATTCTGTTAGCTGCAGTGTTTTCAAATGGTTCATCTATTTGTTCTATCTTAAAGATTTCAGCAACGACATTTTCAGCAAGCTGTCCAAGTTTAATGAGACATGAATTGGGATCGGAATACAGATAGAGCTCTGCAGTATTTGCAAGAGAATATAATAGCGGGTAATCAGCTGATAAGAACTCGAAATTTGCCATAATTGTAATTATAGATTATAGCATGCTTTCAGAAAACTATAAAGAAGATATAGATTGTTAATTGAATTACTGTATATCTGGAATCTGGAAAACAAAAAAAAACAACGCTTTCATGCAATAGTTTTGTAACTGTATCCCAAAAATGTGCGCTACATGGAACTGTTCCGGTCTATCTGCCCGACCTCAAAAACAGTGGATGCAAGATTCTGGACAAGGTGCTCATGAACCGCATTATTCACGAAGAAATTCCCGATCTGCCGTCAGACGTGAAAAAAAATCATCGTCTACTATGTTGATATTGTCAGTATGAAAGAAATGGAAGATTTTATTGCGCAGAACAAGACGACGCTCATACGGATACGCTATGTGTCAGAATAGATGTCATACCCTCTAAACAAGGAGATGACAAATGGGCTATTCAATAAAACACAAAATGCTGACACTGCACAAGGTACTGCCACCTGAAAACAGGCCGGTGAATGAAGTGAGCCGGGAAACGGGAATCAGCGTCCTGACGATCTACAAATGGATGAAACAGGCAAAAGGAGAAGCAGACGATGTCTGCGGCGTACACTAAAGACAGGTGTACCGGACGGAACAATTCCGAAAGAAAAAAGCGACCTTGAAAAGTTTTCCATACTGCTTGAAAGCAGGAGTATACCGGAAGACAGGAAAGGCGAATGGCTGCGTGAGAACGGCCTTCATTCCGAACACCTGACATTGTGGGAGCAGGAGCTGGCGAAAAACATGGACACGAAAACAGAAAACAACGAATCACTCAAGGCCGTTAACAAAAAACTGGAAAAGGACAACAGGGAACTCCAGAAAGAATTGAAGCGCAAGGAGAAGGCACTGGCCGAAATGGCAGCGCTGTACACACTTAAAAAAAAAGCAGAAGAATACTGGCCGGAAAACGGGGACGAAAAATAAGCGGGGAAGACAAGCGTCTTGCGCTGGAACTTATTATGGAAGCACACAGAAACGGCGCAAGACTTTTCAAAGCCTGCGAATGCCTCGGTATTTCAGTACGCACAATGAAACGGTGGAAATCGGGGCATATACAGGATATGAGGAAGAATGCACCGAAACTCATTCATTCAAAACTGAGCGAAGCAGAAGAACAGGAAATCATCAGCGTCTGCTGTGCGAAAGAGTTTGCAGACCTTACACCGTATGAAATCTATGTAATTCTATTGGACAGAATGATTTACATTGCAAGTATTTCAACGATGTACCGTGTTCTGCGGAAACACAACCTCGTACATTTCAGGGGAAACACACGGAGACCGGCCTCCGGAACTACAGGCCACGGCAATAAATCAGGTATGGGCATGGGACATAACCTATATGAAAACAAATGTTGCAGGCATCTATTATTACCTGTACACGATTATTGATCTGTGGAGCAGAAAAATAGTCGGGTGGTGTATCTCAGATATAGAAAGCTATACGGTATCGGAACAGCTGTTTACATTGACAATGAACAGACTGAATCTGAAATCGGTTCATCTGCATTCAGCAATCGGCTATGTAACACCGGAACAGCGGTATACGGGGGAAGCTGTTTCAATTATTGCAAAACGGAATGCAGTCAAAAAGGCTGCGTTTGAAGCAAAGAGAGTCAGATGGTCAAAACAGTTCACTCCGCTGAAGAATCCGGAAGTCGTTTACCTCAACAAGCTGCCGGACGTCTACGCTAAAGTGAGCTGATAAAATAAGCATGGGGTGTCATCATTCTTGACATAAAGCGGATAGAACTGCGCGACCTGAAAGCTGTTCTCGACGACGTGGTGCTTGAAGACAATGCGGAATTTACGGTTGCCGAAGTACAGGAGAATCTTCTGCCCGAATACAAAGTTACGGTCAGTCACTTTGAAAGCAGCCGCGTCATGCAGCATATCGACACATACAATCAGAACGGCGCACTCAACACGAGAAGTTCACACCGATCCATATCAGCAGAGACGGCCTTGAACTGATCGAATGGCTCAGCCTCGACTGCACATCCGAAAGAGGCGGATGGCATTCGGACAGCGAAGTCAAAATCGACAAACTTGGATACGTCGTTCTGAACGGAAATAAAACGGATCAATTCTGGGACGGTGCGGTACGTTCGGACAACAAACCTCTGCGGCTAAAGATACGCAACATCTGCGGGAAAATGGACTGCCGCTTTTATCTGAAGTATTCTCAAAACTGCAAAATTATTATTTCAGGGGAGTATTATCCCTTCCTGAATGACTTTTCCTACACTCTCGTCAGGTTTTCCCACTCAAACAATCGTAATCCAAATAAATCACTCATTAACCTGAAATGCTTATCGTATGAAAAAAGTTGTATATTATTATCGATTGCATTTTGCACTATAAACAGATCCGGTATTCCTACTTTG
>JBAYAJ010000086.1:0-10115 GCA_041669845.1 Treponema sp. | reverse complement strand
TTGTCGGGAGTTATTATAGACCCTTTGTCTGTTTCAAGGGATACTCCTATGACTACAGTACTGCCGAATGTATCTTCCGTATCTATAAGCCGTTTATATGACGGGTGTTTCTGGGGAAAATACTGTCTGATAGAATTGTTCATTTTTACATCTTTGAGTTTGTATCCAAGTATGCCGGTGATTCCAAGGCACATAATGATGATTACCCACGGATGTTTGAAAAAACGATGCATAAAATAAAACCCTCCTGCCGTTCACTTATTTTTGCGGCTATGGTTAATATTTTTTTACAGTTCAAAAGTTTAATAACTTAAACGGATGAACTTATAAACGGAATATACTGCAAATGATGCTGAAGGTCAACATTTTTTTAAGTATTTTGCATAGGATTCATTTTTTTATTTGACAATGTAAAGATCTGCTTATATGATTAAACATATAAACTGATATTTTAAGAATGTGTAACAGGATTTTGACATGATAGAAGAAATGATACGTGATGAAATTAAAAAAATCAGGGAGAAATTTCTTATATGCGGCCCGTATATGCTCACACTGGGCGACGAGATGCGGCAACGCATTCTGCTCATACTTGCAGAGGCGGGAACGGACGGTATGGATGTTGCAGACATAACTGCAAAGACTCATCTTTCCCGTCCTGCCATTTCTCATCATTTAAAGATACTGAAGGATACGGGTATGATTACGAGCCATAAAAAAGGAACCCAGGTATATTATTTTATTTATATTCAGAATGTACTGGATAAACTCAAAGATCTGCTTACATCTGTTCAGAATCTTGTATCGGGAATCGACATGGAATCTCTGAAAGAAAAAGCTCCCTGGATGCTCAGGCAGGAGCATTAGCCTGCATATTTTCCGGGGGAACAACACTGGTTTATCTAGTGACACTTTTGTCATAATATGGTATAATAAGCTATGAAATTCACGAGAAGAAGTGGAATATTGTTTCATCCGACATCACTCGCCGGAACTCCTGGTATTGGAACGCTTGGAAAAAGCGCTTATCAATTTGCTGACTGGCTGCATGAAGCGCATCAGACCCTGTGGCAGATGCTTCCGCTGGGACCAACAGGGTACGGCGATTCACCGTATGCGTCATTTTCAACGTTTGCCGGAAATCCGCTGCTTATTGATCTTGATATGCTTGTTGAAAAAGGATGGGCGTTAAAAAACGATATTGTACCACCTGAATATATAAAAACGTCGGGTAAAATTGATTTCGGCTCCGTCGTGTGGTGGAAACTTCCGCTGCTTTCGAAATGTGCAGCCTATTTCCTTTCACACTGTTCTGCAAAGGATCGTGCGGCGTACGAAGCTTTTAAGAATGATAATGCGGTGTGGCTTGCCCGTTATGCGGACTTTACGAGTATTAAACAGTATTACGATGCTGAAGCGCAGAAACAGGGGATAAGCGGTATAAAAGGCATGTGGAACGCATTCTGGCCGAGGAACCTTGCTTCCTGTACTCCGGCTGCCGTATCAGAATGGGACAGCTGTCATACACAGAATATTGAAGAAATAAAGACAATTCAGTTTTTCTTTGATTATCAATGGACTTCACTAAAAAAATATGTTAATTCACTCGGTATTGATATTATCGGTGATATTCCGATTTTTGTTGCTCCCGATTCTGCGGACGTATGGGCCAACCAGAAATTTTTCCAGCTTGACGAATACGGCGTACCGGAAAATGTTGCAGGCGTACCTCCCGATTATTTTTCAGTGACGGGACAATTGTGGGGAAATCCGCTTTACGACTGGAAGGCAATGAAGTCCGATAATTATTCGTGGTGGATTGACCGTATCCGCCGTGTTTTACAGCTTGTCGACTGCCTCCGCATCGACCATTTCAGAGGTTTTGAGGCATACTGGTCCATTCCGTATGGAGATTCAACTGCCGTAAACGGCAAGTGGATAAAAGGACCGAATATTGATTTATTCAATGCAATAAAGAAAGAACTTGGTGATATTCCTGTCATAGCAGAGGATCTTGGTGTTATTACTGATGAAGTCCGTGCACTTCGCGACGGCTGTGGTTTTCCCGGTATGAAGGTTCTTCAGTTTGCATTTGACCCGGAGGAGGCTGGTAAAGAAGGAATGTCAAATAGTTTTCTTCCGCATGAATATAACACTTCCCATTGTATAGTTTATACAGGTACTCATGATAACGATACCATGCAGGGATGGCTTGAACGTGCGTCCGGCAGGGCGGTGCAGGTTGTTGCTGAATATGTTACCGGAAAAGAAATAACGGAAGAAGACGCATCCAGTCTGGTAAAAAGTGGTGAACTCTGTGACCGTATGGTGCAGACTGCAGTCGCATCAACAGCCGACTATGCTGTTATCCCCATGCAGGATATTCTGCGGCTTGACAACAGCGCTCGTATGAATGTTCCGTCGACGACGGGTACGAACTGGTCCTGGAGAATAGACAAGGGGGGGCTGACGAAGGAAAACGCCGAACGGCTTGCTTTTCTGAGTAATATGTACGGACGTAATCTGAAATAAGAAAACAGATATCCGGAGTGACATTGATGTGTCACTCTTTTTTTTACTTTGTTATTTTCCTGACAGTACCTTCAAGTTTTATGTCTCTAGTATATCCGTCATCTTCATAGAGGTCATAAGAGGATCCGTCGCCGAGAAAAGTGAATCTGGATGTGTCGAGTTTGTCGCTGCTGAGTGCCGGCCTGCATAAAGGTAAGATATGACCATGTTTTATAAAAAATACCACTGCATTAAGAGGTACATTCACATAGTGGTCGCCTTTTGCGATATTCTGCTGGACAGCTTTTTCATTCTGCCATGTTACCTGAATCATATCTTCCGGGAGGTACACATACCGGCCGGTGGCATTCTGCTCATACACAGGTGCTATAAGCAGACTTTCACCGAGCAGAAGTTCGTCCTCGGTACGGCGTGCACGTTCATCTGAAGAATAGTCGAACCCCAGAGGGCGGAAGTACATGGAATTGGTGAGTGCAGCTTTTACGAATTCACTGTAGATAAAGGGAATGAGTGCATACCGAAGGTTCATTACGCTGCGGAAATCCTCTATATGGTCATATTGATAACATTCCTGGCGTCTTGTATTCCATGCGGAATGATTGCGCATGAGAGGCGTAAATATACCGAATTCTGTCCATCGGAGGACAAGATCACGGGATGTATCTGCTCCGAATCCACCTATATCAGCGCCTGAATAAAGGAAACCGCACATATTCAGCCCGCTCATCATCTGTATTTCCTGTTTAAGGTGTATCCACCAGGACGTATTGTCGCCTGTCCAGATACCACCATAACGGTGCGCACCGATACATGAAGCACGGGAATAGAGCAGCATACGCCTGTGCGGAGAAATTTTTTGTAATCCTTCTCCGGCTGCACGTGTCATATGTGCTCCGTATATATTGTGGACGTAGTCATGACGGAGGAGAACAGTACTGCCGTTTTTCATCTGTGTTTTATTGTAGAAGCGCTGGTAGTCGTCAAGCCTGTTGAATGTGCTTCCGGCCAATCCGGTAAAATCAAAAAATGAATTGATATCGAGATTTTTACCTTCAAAAGTTTTTATTTTTCTGAACGTTTCTGCAAGACTTTCATCTGAATAAAACATTGCCGGCTCATTCATGTCATTCCAGAAACCTTCGATTCCCAGAGATGTCAGATTTTTATATTTTTCGCCGAACCAGTCCCGTACATCGGGATTAAGAAAATCGGGAAAATGTGACCGTCCCGGCCATACGCCTGCTGCGTAAGCTGTTCCGTCCTTTTTTGTGCAGAAATAATTATTCGATATTCCTTCTTCGTATACGTCGTATCCTTTTTTTATTTTAACACCCGCATCAATAATAGGTACAAGATGTATACCGTCAGCTTTAAGTTCTCTGGTAAACTGTTTCATATTCGGAAATTTTGTTTCATCAACGGTGAAATCCTCATAATCCTGCATATAGTCGATATCAAGACAGATTGAATCGAGCGGAATCCGTTCATTATGAAATTTTTGTACAACTTCACGGACGTCGTCTGCTGTGCGGTATCCCCAGCGGCTCTGCTGGAAACCGAATGCCCATCGGGGAGGAATGTAGCTTCTTCCGATAAGTTCCCTGAACTGACGTACGATGCCGGTAAGTTCTGATGTGTCCTGCCTGCCGGCGGTAATGATATAAAAATCAACACCCGTATTACTACCGGTAACAGTGAGCTCATCCGGTACCGTCCAGCCTGCATCAAAAGTGATGCGCGACGGTGTATCAAAAAATACTCCGAATGTCTTTTCGCCGCTGATGAGCATAAAATTATGAGCGCCGTATAAAGACTCTGTTGATTCATTCTGATTACTCTGGTCTGAACACCAGCTTACATATTTGAATCCCCTTTTGTTCATGCCCCGCATGTTTTCACCGAGTCCGTAGATTATATCATCCGGTCCCATCGTATACTTCCATTTGAACGGAGTATCGGATGTTACTGTTCCGAATCCAGGAATTCCACTGTCAGCTTTTATACTTTTTACAACTGCATTTGTTTCAACAACTGTTCCATAAGAAAAACGATAAATCATATTTTCATTATAGTGTTGATTTTTTCACATTTCTAGTGATATAGTAGATAAAAGTACAATAAAAGTTACTTTCGGAGGCTGATAAAATGATAAACTCCCGCAAACAGGAATCTGTCCAGCGCGGAAACGCTTTCTTTCCCATCCAGTATTATATGATTGATACGTCGAATCCTCTGTATAATCTGCCGCTCCACTGGCATCTTGATTTTGAGCTTATTCATATAATTGAGGGGAATTATGCGATGTTCATTGGAAACTGTGAACGCACACTTCATCCGGGCGACATATGTTTTATTACCAGCGGCATCCTCCACGGTGACGGTAAGGATGTTGAAAAATGCCTGTACGAATCAGTTGTATTTGATCCGGATATGCTTCGGTTGAAAAATTACAGTTCTGATGAGTTTATCAGTAAAATGATAGACCGGCAGATTTATGCTGATGCTGTTATTCCTGCGGCTGAAGAAAACAGAGAATTCCTTTCTACTGCACAGAAACTGTATAAGGTTATGAAGGAGAAACCTGAAGGGTACGAGCTTTTTACCACTGGTTTTATGTTTGAGTTTCTGGGGCTCGTAAAAGAAAAAAATTATTATTTTGAAAAGTCCCTTACCCCTTCGACCGGGAAAAAACTTCGTACCGATCAGCTTAAGGCCGTACTTAATCTGGTTCAGACAAGATATAATAGTGCGCTGTCGCTTGAGCAGATGGCCGATACAGCAGGTCTTTCTCCGAAATATTTCTGCCGCGTGTTTCGTGAAATGACGCATCACACTCCTGTTGAGTATCTGAATCTGTACCGTGTGAATTGTGCCTGTGACAAACTGCGTACTACAGACGATCCGATAATCGACGTTGCATACGGCTGCGGATTCAACGATTTCAGTTATTTTATCAAGATATTTAAACGATATAAAGGAATGACTCCGTTTAAATACCGTAACTATGACGAAACAAAGCGTAAAATTGATATAACAAAAGTGTGATAACATATCAAAAATATGATAAAACAGGTAGAAAAATATAAATAATTTGACATGTTTTTTCTCTGTGCATAGAATTGATAATGACGAAAGAATAGTCGTCAATTATGATATGTTTTTGGAGGAAATGATGAAAAAAATTATTGCAGTTGCATCTGCTCTGGCGGTGCTTTCCTGCGGTACAGTCTTTGCACAAAATGCAAAGAAAGATGATTCCGGCAGGGTCAAGCTGGAAATGTACTATTACAAACAGGAAAATCAGGAAGGGCTGAAAAACATTGTTAAGGCTTTTGAAGCAGAGAATCCTGATATTTCAATTGATATGCTGATTATCCCGAATGACGCGGATGCGGCAATGTCTGCGCGTGCTGCACAGGGAGCGCTTCCCGCAATTATGCAGATGCAGTCATATTCCCGCGTAAAAGAATATGCCGAAAAAGGATATCTTGTAGATCTTTCAAAAGAGCCTGCGCTTTCCAAGGTTGTTCCAAGTTCATTACCTGCCGTAACCTACAATGGAAAGTATTATGCCCTTCCGATGGATTTTGCAGGAATCGGTATTATTTATAATAAGGATATCTTCAAAAAGTACCACGTTAAGGCTCCGACAACGTATCGCGAACTTGAACAGGCATGTAAGACACTTAAGGCACACAAAATTGTTCCGTTTGCAGCTCTTCTTAAAGAGAACTGGTCCGTGGGTCACTTTATTACAATGATTCATACAGCTCTCCTTCAGGGGAAGAATATCAGCCCTGACAAGTTTGTTGCTGATATGAACGCCGGTAAAACGTCGTATGGTGTTGTAGATACTGCTAAACTGTTCAAAATTATGGATTTTTACCGTGCCAATATGAACGACAATGCAGCAGAAATGGGCGGCGGAGAACAGCAGCAGTCATTTGCTAAAGGTGAATCCGCTATGATGGTGAACGGGCTCTGGGCATATGTTGATGCAAAAAAACTTAACCCGAAACTCAACGCCGGATTCATTCCGTTCCCTGTTTACAATGATGCAAAACTTAATAAACTTTATGCAGACGTTGATTCTACATTCGGTGTATCTTCACAGTCTACAAAAGAAGAACAGGCTGCTTCTGTCAAGTTTATTAACTGGCTTTCTACTCCGAAAGCACAGAAACTCTGGGTTTCGGAATATAAACTTACCAATTCTTTCAAAGGCGGAGATTTCTCATCGCTTGGTGGTCCGTTCAACGATCTTATGAAATCTGTCGGTGCAAAGGGATCCCTTCCGTGGGCTTTCTCTCAGTATCCTTCAGAAGTATTCGAGGATGCCTGCAAGAACGGAGCTCAGCAGTATATGATGAAAGCACGCTCTGCATCCGATGTTATAAAGACAATCGATGCACAGTGGCAGGCAGCTGCTGCTAAGAAATAATTTTAATAATTATTGCTGCGGTTTAATACCCTGTTTTCCGGTTTGCGTGAAGGGGTATTAAATCCCGGACGCAGTATTTTTACGGAATAACAACCTTTCATCCCCGGATGAAAGGTTGTTGACCATGTTGGAAAAGTGGCAGCAATACAAATTGCATTTGTTTTCAGCAATTATTCATGACTAAAAAATAAGGATTAAAATATGGTAGAACCGAAGTCAAAAACGGCTTTCTATTTTACAATTTTCATTATTCCATGCATGGTGTTGTATATTCTTTTTTTTATAGCACCATTTATTAAGGGAATAAATATTTCTCTGACCAACTGGGACGGGTTAACGCCAAAAACACCGATTATCATGGAAAAAAACCAGTTTGAATCTCTCGTTTTGGAGAAACTTACAAAAAAATCAGACCGTGACTATGTACTGAAAATATACAGCCTTGATCCTGAAGATAATTCATATAAACGGATTGCAGTAAAAGGTTTAGAACGCCGGAAACTTGAGCGTATTTTTCATAAGACAAAATACGAGCCGGCACAGAATAAATTTGTCGGATTTGAAAATTATAAAAAAGTTTTTACGGGAAAAGTCGATCCTGATTTTTATCCCCGTATTTACACACAGCGGAAATACACAGCAACTTCGGATCTGCCTTCGACAATTACCAGAAAAGAGTTTGAGAAAGAAGTTCTTAAAAACTGCAGAACAGTGGAAGAACGGGCGATCATAAAAGATGCATATACTTTTGACGGTGAACAGAATTCGTATGTGCTGAATCCAAAATACGACGCATTTGAAATAACAACGCCTTTGTATGATATGGCTGAATCGGACGGTAATAGTACTTTTGACGAAAGCGGTCTGGACAGTTTCATAAACGGCGTTGAAACTGCTTCTCTTGCCCGCAGTAAAGATGCACTTGCAGAAGAAGTGGAATCATTTATATCCGGAAATAAATTAAGTGAAGAATCCGCATCGATTGTAAAATCGGCAGCCGGATCCTTATATGCCGCCGGCGGACTGCGCAATACACTGGAGAAAGTCTGGGTTGTAAAACAGCTGAACATGGGTGTTACCGGTTTTACAATTTTCTTTGCAATATTTTCCGTTATAGGAATAAATATTCTGGCATTTGCTCTTGCACTTGCCCTTGATACCGGTATACACGGTCAGAAAGTCCTGCGTTCTATATTCTTTTTACCCAATGTACTTTCAATGGTCATTGTGGCACTTATATGGTCCCTTTTGTTCGTTCAGCTTCTTCCTGCTGTTTCAGGAGTAAAAGAATGGATAAGCGATCCGCATAAGACTCCGTGGCTGCTTGTTCTTGTTTCCGTATGGCAGGGATGCGGTTACTATATGATCGTTTATCTTGCAGGTCTGCAGAACATTCCGACAGAAATAGTTGAAGCTGCCAAAATTGACGGTGCATCGACCATTCAGCGGTTCCATTATATTACCATGCCGATGATACTGCCCGCCATAACAATATCGCTTTTTCTGAGCATTGCAAATGCACTCAAGAGTTTTGACCTGATATATGCGATGATCGGACCTACCGGATATGCAACCGGTACTGTACCGTTTGTTATGGATATTTATTTTGATGCATTTGCGAAGAAGCAGGCCGGCATGGCTACTGCAAAAGCAATGGTCCTTTTTGTTGCAATATTTGTTCTTACGGGAATACAGCTTTTTACAATGAAGCGTAAGGAGATAGAAGCATGATTACTGATAAAACCGCTGTTCCGGCGCTTAATAAAAAACCGTCGAATCCGCATCTTACTGTACTTATGGTTATATTACTGATTTTCGCCGTAGCTTTTATTTATCCGATGATATTCGTCGTTATTAACTCGTTCCGGCCAAATGCGGATATAATCATGAATCCAGCAGGGGTACCCGTTAAAGCGTTTTTTGGAAACTATGCGCAGGCATGGAAAGAGCTTGAGTTTCCGAAAGTATTCCTGAATACTGTTTTGATTACACTTTTCGGAACAATCGGTATATTAATTACCAGTTCGATGTGTGCATATGCACTGGCACGGTCCAATACGAAAATTTCATGGATCCTTTACGGATTTTTTTCGTTTTCTCTTGTAATTCCTTTCCAGATTATTATGGTACCGATCGGTGTTCTTGGATCAGATTTACATCTTATGAATATTCCTGGTATTATTCCCATGTACTGGGGACTTGGCTGTCCGACAGCAATTTTCATGATACACGGATTTATAAAGAGTGTCCCGAAAGAACTTGAAGAATCGGCTGCAATCGACGGAGCCGGTAAATTCTATATTTTTTTCCGTATAGTGCTGCCGCTTATCAAGACGATCCTTGCAACTATAGCAGTAATTGATGCGCTCTGGTTGTGGAATGACTTTCTTCTTCCGTTGATTATTGTAAAACAGGGAACGATACAGCTTGCACAGATGAAATTCAACGGGCAGTTCATGAAAGAATACGGCCCTATGTGTGCTTCTCTTACAATTTCGTCAATCCCTATAATTGCATTTTATCTGTCGCTTCAGAAATATATAATAAAAGGTATTGCAGCGGGGGCTGTGAAAGGCTGATCGACAGGGGCTGTGCCCGGAAAGTTATTTTCTTTAGACTCGTACAGCTCCTGTAAAAAGGATCAAAGAAACTAATACTACGCTTCCTGTATGTTGTATTTTTTACAGAATGTATTATAATTGAACGCATGAGTACACATATAAACGCGAGCGAAGGTGCAATTGCGGAAACTGTACTTCTTCCAGGAGATCCGTTAAGGGCCAGATTTATTGCAGAAAATTTTCTTGATAATGCCAAGTGTTATAATGAAGTACGCGGCATGTATGGTTTTACCGGAACGTATCATGGAAAAAGGGTTTCTGTACAGGGAACGGGGATGGGGCAGCCATCGCTTTCCATTTATGTTAATGAGTTATTTCAATTTTATAACGTTCAGAAAGCTATACGGATTGGTACGTGCGGTTCAATTCAAAAATCACTGAATGTCCGTGACACGGTACTGGTAAATGCGGCCTGTTCCGATTCATCTCTCGTATTGCAGCGTTTCGGCAGTCTGCATTTTGCTCCGGCGGCAGATTTCGGACTTCTTGAATCAGCATATCAGAATGCAAAAAAACTCGGA
>JBAYAJ010000085.1:0-10193 GCA_041669845.1 Treponema sp. | reverse complement strand
ACAAATGGAACGATACCGATGCACAGCGATGGTTTACGCTGCCTGCAAAAAAAGAACTTGACGATCTTGGACGAACAAATGACCTGATTGTTCTTGAACTCACAGGAGCGGCACCATGAAAAACGATGGTTTAATTGCAGCTCCGGCAGCTGTGTTTTTTCTTTTTGTTTCATGCGCTTCAGTACCGAAGTCCCAGTCTGCTCCGCAAAGTACTCAGATACCCCGGAACGAACAAAAAACAGCGGCTGAGCCTGTTTCTTATGAACAGCTGTCTGCAGAACAGAAAAAGAAATCCGGAACAAAAGATGATTACAACGACTTATCAGAACCAGTTGTACCTGACAATCTTCCTGATTCCGTTCCAGTACATTCGCTGCCGGGACAGAATTCCGCTCAACCCGGTGACAATGAAATCAGCGAACCTGTCGTGTACGACGAGGTACACGAGGAAAAAAGTGCAAAACAGAATCCTAAGGATTCCTCTGTTTCAGACATTCAGTCTGCTCAGGTACAACCTGCAGAACAGATTTCTAAGTCAGAACAAAAAGATGTATCTGCAAAATCTGATGAAATAACGCCTGTAAAACGGGCAGCCGCTGTACAACAGGATTCTGCAGCAATTACTCACAGATCACCACATAAAACTTCATCAGTACAAAAAAAAGAAACTGCTGATTCACCGGTAAAGTCTCAAAAAGGACAGACATCGGACAGAATCGAAAAAGCGGTTTCTGAAAATTTAACACCGTCCCGTTCAGTCACGCTTTCAAAAAACCAATATCTTGATGTCGAATATCCCGGTACAGGATGGATATATCTCGGTGAAACAAACGGCACAAAAAATATGATTTTTTTTGGTCGAAAACTGGGCGATACAGATACGTCTTTTACACTGCATGCACGGAGTACAGGCAAATCCATTCTTCATTTTTATAAAAATGATATTCTTACGGGAAAATACATAGACGACTATCTTGAAGTAAATGTTACCGGCAATGCTGATTCTGCTCAAAAGCACATAAATGCCCCCCTGTATGCCGACATAGTACCGCCGAACCCGTCATCCACCATTACTAAACCGGTGGACAACGTAACCTCTGTTCAAACCGGTTCAAAGGAAACGACTCCGCTCAAATCAGAAAAAACAAATCAAGACATACAGAATACGGCGGACAGTCAAAATAAGGAAATACAGCCTGCAAATACAGTTCTTCCAGGAGAAACTCCTGTAAAAACTATCATACAGACTACAGAATCAACACCGGACAGTCAGGCACACACAGCTTCCCCTTCCACACTTTCTGCTGGCAGCATAGTGCCGGATCAATCAGGAGAAACGGCTGCAGTTTCGACAACAAGTACAGATTCCTCCAGCGGATCTGTGGTGCAGAATGAACAGACACAAAATGAAAGTTCCGACGATCTGCTCAAAGATGCACAAAATGCATATAATGCGAACCAGTATGAAAAAGCTCTGGCTCTGCTTACTCTTTTTTTCAATAAAGCAGTAACACGCATCGATGAAGGATTATATCTGCAGGGACAGGTTCTTGAAGCTAAGTCATCAATACAGAATATAAAGGATGCTGTAGATTCATATGAAATACTTATGAAGAACTGGCCCGACAGTACACTCTGGCAAAATGCCCGTCAACGGGACATTTACTTACACAGAATGTATATAGATATAAGATAACCAGTATTCAACGATATGGAGGTTGTATGAAAAATATTTTGAAAACAGCGGGCCTGCTTCTTGCAGCATGCATGTTATTCTCCTGTGCTATCAATAAATCTGCAGAAATACAGCGGACAATAACGGTAAGCGGAAAAGGAACTGTAAGCGCAGAACCGGATCAGGCAGCAATTATCGTTTCCGTCGTAACGCAGGAATGGGTGGCAAAACAGGCATCTGACGAAAACGCTGTAACAATGGCAAAAGTACGGGACGCTGTAATTGCTGCCGGCATTAAAGCAGACAACATTGGAACGACAGATTATAATATTAACAGGCAGGATACATGGTCAAACGGCCGCAGCTGGCCCGGAAAATATCAGGTACGTAACAGTCTAAATATCACTATAAAGAATACATCTCTTGCAAGTACGGTTATTGATGCCGCTGTTGCCGCCGGTGCAAATGAAATTTCTTCTCTTTCTTTCAGCGTCGCCGATACTTCATCTCTCGTCCGTCAAGCCCGTGCACTCGCAGTGCAGCAGGCGCAGGATGCAGCTTCACTTCTTGCAGGGGCAAGCGGATGCAAAATCGGACAGGTTGTAACTATTATAGAAAACAACAATTCAGGGGTACGGCTTATGACTAAAACGTTCAACGCAGAATCTGCAATGGCAGCCGGAAATGCCTCTACCCCCGTGTCTGCGGGAAAAATAGAAGTGAGTTCAAATGTTACGATAACATATGCCTTGCAATAAAAGCTTTTTGCAGTTAATATAATGCTTTATCAACTAAGATAATCAAGGAAGAAAACAGAATGCTCGACTATAAATTTATAAAAGATAATTTTGATGCCGTAAAACAGAATATCATCAACCGCAACATGGCTGCAGACGCAGACCTCGTAGTAAAACTTTACGACGAGCGCACTGCTCTTACAACAAAGCTGCAGCAGCTTCAGCAGAAGCGCAATGAAAATGCAGCTGCAATGAAAGCAAAGATGGATGACGCAAAACGCAGAGAACTTATTGCAGCCGGAAAACAGCTCAAAGACGATATCTCAACGGCAGAAAAGGAATTAACCGATATTGAACCTAAACTTGAAGAAGCCGCACGCAAAATTCCGAATATGGCAAATCCGGCAGCACCTGTCGGAAAAGTCGATACGGAAAACCTTGAAGTAAAAAAAGTCGGTACACCGCGTAAATTCGACTTTATACCAAAAGATCATGTTGAACTTGGAGAATCGCTCGATATCATAGATTTTGACCGTGGAACGAAGGTTTCAGGACAGAAATTCTACTATCTTAAAAATGAAGCAGTCTTCCTTGAACAGGCTCTTATCATGTATGCGCTTAATACGCTCCGAAAACACGGTTTTACACCGTTCATCACACCCGATATTGCCAAACAGGAAATTCTGCAGGGAATCGGATTCAATCCGCGGGGCAACGAATCAAACGTCTACTGTATAGAAGAAGAAGGAACATGCCTTGTAGCAACAGCGGAAATTACACTCGGTGGTTACCATTCCGGTGAGATACTTGATAAATCAAAGCTTCCTCTCTTTTACTGTGGTCTTTCTCACTGTTTCCGCCGTGAAGCAGGTGCTGCAGGACATTTCAGCAAAGGATTGTACCGTGTTCATCAGTTTGACAAAGTCGAAATGTTTGTCTACTGTCTTCCGGAGCAGTCAGACCAGCTTCATGAAAAACTCAGGCTTATTGAAGAAGAAATTTTTACAGGACTTGGTCTTCCCTTCCGGGTTGTAGATACATGTACAGGAGATCTTGGCGCACCGGCTTACCGGAAGTGGGATCTTGAAGCATGGATGCCGGGGAGATGTGACGAAGCTCATCCCTGCGGTGACTACGGTGAAGTTACTTCAACTTCCAACTGTACAGACTATCAGGCACGACGCCTTAACATAAAATATAAGGACGATGACGGTAAAAACAAGTACGTCCATATGCTCAATGGTACGGCAATAGCAGCAGGCAGGGCTATGCTCGCAATACTTGAAAATTATCAGAATGAAGACGGATCAGTCACTATTCCTGAAATTCTCAGACCAATCTGCGGATTCGATAAAATCGAACCGAAGACTAAAAACTAAACAGCTGTGGGTGAATCGGAACACACAAAGCAGATTACGTATCTGCTCATCTTTATCGCAGCGGCAATATTTTTCACAATACTCAAAGTGGCTGCGTCGGTGATTATTCCTGTAGTTCTCGCAGTTATGCTTTCGTTCGTTATGCTTCCCATTGTCCGGCAGATGAATAAATTCCATCTGCCGTGGATATTTAATGTTATAATCGTCACTGTACTTCTGGTGATATGTATCGCCATTATCGGTACACTTATAGGGGCCAGCCTTAGAACAATCGTTGCACAGTACGGAAAGTACGAGTCTAAATTTCTTTCAATATACGAATATATCGCCGGAAAATTGAATTTAAAATTCGATGCCAGGCAGAGTTTCTTCTATAATATTCAAAGCGCACTCGACGGGCAAATCGACATACACAGCGCCATTAAAAAAGGAATTCTTTCATTCTCCGAAGATATGGTTTCGTTCATACGAAACATTCTTGTTATAATTCTTATGTTCATTTTTCTCCTTGTTGAAATGCATCTTACGGGAGAAAAACTCAGAGAATCGTTTGAAGGAAAAATGAAAGGGCGCTTGATTAATATTGTACGCCGTACTATGACGCAGGTAGTCCGTTTTCTTTCCATTAAATTTTTTATATCGCTTGCAACCGGAGTACTTGTATATCTGTCGGCAAAAGCAGTAAGACTTGATTTTGCAGTCGTATGGGGATTTCTTGCATTCGTATTGAATTTTATACCAACGTTCGGATCCATTGTTTCTGTCATCGCAACATCTTTATTTGCGTTGCTGCAGTTTTTCCCTCATCCGGGACCAATTATTTTTATTTTTTTACTGACAATTACAATCAACATGGTTCTGGGAAATTTTCTAGAACCAAGAATTGAAGGTGACAACCTCGGTATTTCTCCGTTTGTTATTCTTGTCATGCTTTCCTGGTGGGGATGGATGTGGGGATTTGTCGGTATGATTCTTGCCGTTCCTCTCACTGTAATTATCAAGATTGTATGCGAAAATATTCCGCTGCTTCATCCTGTAGCCATTCTTATAGGAAATAAACCTCAGGATACTAAAAAAGAAATCTCTACCGACGAAAATTCAGAGGCATAATTTCTTCGTAGCTTTTTCATACATAAAGCGTTTGTCTTCTTCCTGCAGCGAAGTATACACGCAGTCAGCGCACATGTGCTTACTGTCTTCGCTGCTGTAGATTTTTGCCGGTATGCATGTAGCAAATACATCGCGCTTTGCAACCGGTCCCTGACGAAGCATAAATGACATACGAAGCGCATATTCAGCTCCCTGTGCAAGAGGGAACGTCTCATTATCACTTCCGAAAACAATCCGCTCGTGATCTACATACAGAATACTGAACGGTTTTACCCTCCCCTGAACAGATTGAATTGCGGTGTTCGTTTTAACAAGATACCTGCATATAGGAATAAGCTGCAAACCGTTTCCGGCATTCTTTTCCTTTTTAGCCTCCGAAACAAACTGTTCAAGATATACTTTTGCCCTTTTTTGGTCTGAAAGAGGAATAGTACTCCACACCGGACGTGTAAAAAGCTCAAATCCTTCGCCCGGAACGCAATCTATATTCACTTCTGACTTGTTACTGCAGGAATAATAAATCGAAGCAGAAAAATCGTAATCGTGCTTAATTTCTACGTCAATAATGCGATGTATTACGGCAGGAATTACAAGTGCAAGCCCGGCCTTAATCGACTTCATTTCCGTTGTAAAAAACAGACCGACACGATTAAAATAAAATTCCACACGAACCGTCTTTCCTGCAAATCCAATCACAGATTGAGGTGGATTCTTCAACAAAATAATTCCCTTATCAAGAACTGTAATCTGTTCGGCTTTTAAAGCAACAGGAAAAACTGCCGATAAAAGCGGTTTGATTCTTTTGTCGTCCGATTTCTTTTCAACAGGAGTAACAGTAACAGGGACATTTCCGTCTATCAAATATTGAAGTACAAGCTGCCTCTCAATTCCGGTAAGATCTTTACTTTCCATCTGCCCTGCCCCACTTTTGTATTATCAGTTGATCAATTTTATATCCATTGTCAGTTTTTATAAAACAAATCAGTATATCAATATATCCTTTTCTGCATTCAAAACGTACTGGTATTTCATAATCGTCATCAAGAAACGGAGTTCCATATATTTCTTTTGTGAATAAATTTTCACCGTTGTTCACATCAGGTATGTCTTCGCCGAATGTTTCTTTCCATCCTGTTTTCAAATCAGATAGAAAAAGTACATACGAATAGAGGCATCCTTCTGCCATCAGAGAATCAGCATTTTTCTGCGCAGAAACAGTCATGCAGGCTGTTTCAAGAGCTGCTTTCAATTCAGATGAAATAAGCGACGTATCCAGACTTCCAAAACCGTCTATAAACGGATAAACAGGTACTGGTACCAGTGATGAAGCAATTACACTCTGAGGAGTAAGCTTTACAGCTTTATCCACCCCGTCTACCGTCGAAATATTCTGAACAAGACGCATACTTTCAAGTTCTCTCGTCCATAATATTTCCTTATCTTTTTTATCAGCCTGTGAACGGAGCGTATCCCCGTTTGAATCCGTTAAAACCGCAGTATGACCGTTGGCACATGAAACGACAAAAAGCAAAGCATAAAAAAAGAAAATAAAAAATGTACCTTTTCCTATACGTTTCATTTAATAAATATACCATATTTTCAGACAAAAATACAGTATCGCATATTATAACGAAAACGGAGTATTGCTGATTTTTTCTGATTTTTACACTGTAGCCCTCAGTTGTAATTTTACCATGAGTCATTGAAGAACCGTTTTTTTTTTGATAGAATGGTGACATAAGTTATTTGTTTTATATTACCATTACGACTACAAGAGGTACTCTATGCCGCTTACACTTACTGAAAAAATTCTTCAGTCTCACATTGTTCACGAGGCCTGCCCGGATACAAAATTTATTCCCGGTGAACGTATCGAACGCGGTGCTGATATCGCAATCCACATAGACCAGACGCTCACACAGGATGCAACGGGCACAATGACATACCTTCAGTTCGAAACAATCGGTATTCCCCGTGTAAAGACGGAGGTTTCTGTTTCATATGTCGACCACAATACACTTCAGACAGATTTTAAAAACATGGACGACCACCGCTATCTTCAAAGCGTTGCGGCTAAATACGGTCTCTATTTTTCACGTCCCGGAAACGGAATCTGCCATCAGGTGCATCTTGAGCATTTCGGGAAACCGGGAAAAACACTGCTCGGATCGGACAGCCACACTCCGACGGGAGGCGGAATAGGTATGATTGCAATAGGCGCCGGCGGTCTGGATGTTGCAGTTGCAATGGGCGGCGGGGCATTTCATCTTGCCATGCCCAGCGTATTCGGCGTACAGCTTACGGGAAAACTCCGAAAAGGTGTAAGTGCAAAGGACATTATTCTTGAAGTTCTCCGCCGCGAAACAGTAAAAGGCGGTGTCGGAGCAGTATACGAATATTTCGGACCCGGGGTGGCGACACTGACCGTTCCTCAGCGTGCAACGATTACAAATATGGGCGCCGAACTTGGTGCAACATGCTCCGTTTTTCCGTCAGATCAGAAAACTAAAACATTTCTTTCTTCAATGGGACGTGCTAAAGACTGGTCAAAACAGGAAGCAGATATCGGAGCAGAATATGATAAGATAATCCAGCTTGATTTGAACAAACTGGGTGCAATGGCAGCACAGCCGCACTCACCAGACGCCGTTACAACAGTAAAAAAACTTGCTGGTACAAAAGTAACGCAGGTTGTCATTGGTTCCTGCACGAATAGTTCCCTCGACGATCTTGAAACAGTTGCAGCAATCGTCAAAGGCAGACATATTGCACCGGGGGTTGAAGCAGGTATCGCCCCGGGCAGCAGGACGACGCTTATGATGGCAGACAAGGCGGGAATTCTTGGTACCCTCATTGAGGCGGGATTCCGCATTCTTGAAAGCGCATGCGGTCCGTGCATCGGAATGGGATTTGCTCCTAACAGCGAAGGTGTATCTCTCCGTACATTCAACAGGAATTTCAAGGGAAGAAGCGGAACAACCGATGCAAACGTATACCTTGTCTCTCCGGAAACAGCCGCAGCATCGGCTGTAACAGGGACGTTCACAGAAGCGGAAAAACTCACATATACAGACCATGCGTATGTACGCGGAATCAGAATCAGTATGCTCGACGGAAAAGATAAACGACTTGCTCCTGCTGCTATCAGAAAGTCAGCAAAAGACGAAGGAATGGTCATTCCTCCGTACACACCGGCAGCAGCCGCAAAATTCGAAATAGTGCGAGGTCCAAACATAAAGGCCTGCCCCCCCTGCCCACCGTGCGCATCATCACTAAAACTGCCGGTACTTCTTAAGACAGGTGACAACGTATCTACAGACGATATTATGCCGGCAGGCACAAAAGTACTTCCATTCCGTTCGAATATTCCTGAAATCAGTAAGTTTACGTTCTCCCGCCTCGACGAAACATTCTACAACAGAGCAGAAGCAATCAAATTCAGCGGATGCTTCGTAGTGGGCGGTGAAAACTACGGACAGGGTTCTTCGCGGGAACATGCAGCCCTTGGTCCTATGTATCTGGGCGTACGTGCCGTCATTACAAAAAGTTTCGCGCGCATTCATAAGGCAAACCTTGTAAATTACGGAATTATTCCCATAACATTTGTAAATTCTAAAGATTATGATATAATTAAACAGGGAGATATTATTGAAATTACAAACATTACAGAGGCACTTAAGACCGGATGTGAATTCAATATTATATCAGGCGGGAAAACGATAAAAGGGACAAACGATTTGAGTAAACGAAACCGTGCAATTCTTATTGCTGGCGGCCTTGCATCGTATACACGTAAGGGTGGAAACTGATTTTTAGGAGAAACCAACTATGAACGTCCATAATATAATGGAAGAATATGTTGAATCGCGTGTTAAGCTGATGTATGACCACCTTGCCGTAAATAAACCGGCATGGCTTATTTGCGGTCTGGATAACGGTTGTCCGGAAGCAGCCAGTTACGTACTTAACCGAATTCCTCCGCGTTACATCGTATCCAGCCGAGGTGTAGTTCACACTTCGGATCTGTTTGATAACCCTCAGCTGCGTGCCGATATCGACGCACTTGCGCTGGAAGGAATACGCCTTATAAACACAATCCAGCGGCCGTATTATAAAAACTCAAAACAGGCAGCAGAAGCGTCTCATCTGGAACCTTCGTTTAATTTTCCCGTATTCATCGGAACGGTATTCGACGGTTCCTCATTTGAACCGCTGCCTGACGCAACGATTACGCTTAAATATGGCAATCTTAACGTGGACATGATCGACAAAACATGGTCAAATCCATGCAATACATACAGGTCAACAAAAGGTGCCTATTCCTTCTGGGTAAAACCGTTCAAGGCAGAAAAAGCAGACATAAGCAGACATTTTAATTTTACGGTTGAAGCAAACGCAGACGGATACGATCCCGTGCGGTATGCATTCGATATACCAATTCTAAGCGACAACAACAGTAAAATGGAAATGAATACTTCCTACTCACTTAAACTTCAGGATCTGTTTCTGTTCCGGAATGACATTCATAATCCTATGGAAGTTTGATTTATTGAATTTCGTATTGACACAAAATATTCATTTCTATATACTAGAACAACATCCGGACGATTAGCTCAGTTGGTTAGAGCACTTGGTTTACACCCAAGGTGTCGGGGGTCCGAATCCCTCACCGTCCATCATAATTACTTGTTATATAAGTGTTTACACAAACAGCCAATTATTTCGGATCTAAGTTTAAGATATTACCAAAATGTTACCTGATGACATCTTATTTTAATAAAGAGACTGTAGAATAAGTACGTCTCAAAATTAACAACTAAAACAAAAGGATAAATACTCACCACAGGTACTATTCATACAGTGATACCGGCATACAGAGAAAAATTCAACGGGTATGTAAGGATTGGAGTGATACAATCACCAACCCCGACGCAAGCAGAGGCCACTGAAAAAGATCTCGTTTTTAAGTCCATATAACATAAAAGGCTGGTTTTCCCGGTATAATCCTGAAAAATCAGCCTTTTTGTTATCTGACGGGGGGGAGGACCTGCCTGTTACTATTGCTTTTCTTCCATAAGGGTAAAAATCCGTTTCAGATTGACCACGAAAATCGTACACGCCCCCTGCATTTTCATGTTATCAAGCCCGGAACCGACAGCTGTATCATAGCCGTGTACGTTCTTAAAGGGACAGTTCCTGCATTTCTCAACGTCAAAATAATACAGCAGCCTGTCATTCTTATTCCCCCCCCATTTGTTTTTTTTCTTTTTTATATGAAAGATATCCTGCCTT
>JBAYAJ010000084.1:0-10198 GCA_041669845.1 Treponema sp. | reverse complement strand
GTCGGTTACGTCAAAGTTGATGATAAAAAACTAAAAGGAGAGGTCATTCGTATCCGCGGCGATATAGCTCAGATGCAGGTATATGAAATGACCAACGGTATTAAAGCGGGTGATGAAGTAGAATTTACCGGTGATTTGCTCTGCGCCCAGCTGGGACCGGGACTTCTTGGCCAGATATATGATGGTCTTCAAAATCCGCTGCCACTTGTTGCGGAAAAAGCAGGATTTTTTCTTGAAAGAGGCGTTTATGTAGATCCTCTTTCAAAGACCGCAAAATGGGATTTTACGCCGATTGTGAAAATCGGTGATACTGTTTACAGGGGCGATCCGGTGGGGACTGTTCCGGAAGGTTCGTTTATCCATAAAATTCTTGTTCCGTTTGATATGTACGGTACATATAAAGTGAAGGAAATTACTCCAGCCGGTTCCTACACGATTGAAGATACGATGGCTGTTCTGGAAGATGAAAAAGGTAAAATACATAAAATCAGTATGACGTTCAAATGGCCGGTCAAGCGTGCAGTAGACTGTTATGCTGAACGGCTTGCACCGACAGAAACAATGGTTACAAAAACACGTCTTATTGACACTTTTTTTCCGGTTGCAAAGGGGGGAACATATTGTATTCCAGGTCCCTTCGGTGCGGGAAAGACGGTTATTCAGCATACGACGAGCCGTCATGCCGACGTTGATATCGTAATCATTGCGGCGTGTGGTGAACGTGCAGGTGAAGTGGTTGAAACAATCAAGGAATTTCCAAAGCTCACTGATCCGCGTACAGGCGAAACGCTTATGAAGCGTACCATTATTATCTGTAATACGTCTTCCATGCCGGTTGCGTCGCGTGAAGCTTCCGTTTATACAAGCGTCACGCTTGCAGAATATTATCGTCAGATGGGATTGAACGTTCTGCTTCTTGCCGACTCAACCTCACGCTGGGCACAGGCTCTGCGTGAAATGAGCGGAAGGCTTGAAGAGATTCCGGGAGAAGAGGCTTTTCCCGCGTACCTTGAGTCGTACATAGCTGCGTTTTATGAACGTGCGGGTGTTGTTCGTCTCCGTGACGGTTCAAGAGGATCCGTCACAATCGGCGGTACAGTATCTCCTGCCGGTGGTAACTTTGAAGAACCTGTCACACAGGCGACACTGAAAGTTGTCGGTGCATTTCATGGACTTACACGGGAACGTTCCGACGCACGAAGATTCCCTGCAATCGATCCTATTAATTCATGGTCGAAATATCACAGCATAATCCGCGAAGACTGGGTTGATTATGCACGCAGTGCGTACAAGCACGGGGTCGAAGTAAATCAGATGATGAAAGTTATCGGTGAAGAAGGAACTACGACGGAAGATTATATCGATTATCTTAAAAGTGAATTTCTCGATAACGTCTATTTTCAGCAGGATTCGTTCGATGCGGTCGATTCATCGGTTTCAGTCGAACGACAGACATATACGTTCAGAAAAGTGCTTACGATTCTTGGATCGGACTTTGATCTTGAATCGAAAGACGATGCACGTGCATATTTCAACTCTCTCCGTCAGGTATTTCTTGACTGGAACTTTTCGGAATGGAAGAGCGGTCCGTTCGTTGAAAATGAAAAGAAAATCGATGAACTTTATGTTCAAAAAAACGGCAGGCTGCAGGATGATGCAGTAAAATTACTCAAGGACGGTGAATAAGTATGAATAAAATATACTCAAGAATTGAATCAATCACCGGCAGTGTCATTACAGTGAAAGCCGACAATATCCGTTATGGTGAACTTGCCGAAATTGAAACACGTTTTGGCAAATCGCTTGCCGAAGTTAATAAGATTAACGGAGACACGGTTTCCCTGCAGGTATTTGCCGGTGGACGCGGCGTTTCAACTGGTGATCATATCAAATTTCTAGGCCATCAGATGGAAGTCAGCTTCAGTGATAATTTACTTGGACGAATTTTCAACGGTTCGGCAGAACCCCGGGACAAAGGTCCGGCTCTTGTTGACAACCTTGTTACAATTGGTGGTCCGTCCGTAAATCCGTGCAAGCGTATTATGGCAAACCGAATGATTCGTACCGGTATTCCAATGATAGACATGTTCAATACGCTCGTTGTTTCCCAGAAGCTGCCTGTTTTCAGCATTTCAGGAGAACCGTATAACCAGCTGCTGGCACGTATTGCCATGCAGGCTCAGGTAGATGTTATCGTACTTGGCGGTATGGGACTGAAATACGATGATTATCTGTATTTTAAGAATACTCTTGAAAACGGCGGTGCTATGAGCCGGACAGTTATGTTCATCCATACGGCCGCGGATCCGACAGTAGAGTGCATGAAGGTGCCGGACCTGAGTCTTGCAGTTGCAGAGCAGTTTGCGCTTCAGGGAAAGGATGTACTTGTTCTTCTTACGGATATGACTAACTTTGCGGATGCGATGAAGGAGATTGCAATTACACAGGAGCAGGTTCCGTCGAACCGAGGTTATCCGGGAGATTTGTACAGCCAGCTTGCCTCGCGCTATGAAAAGGCTGTTGACTTCGAAGGTGCCGGTTCCGTTACAATTCTTGCCGTTACTACAATGCCAGGCGACGATGTTACGCATCCTGTTCCCGACAATACAGGATATATTACGGAAGGTCAGTACTATCTCAAGGGTGGAAGAATCGAACCGTTCGGAAGTCTTTCCCGTTTGAAACAGAATGTGAACAAAAACACACGGGACGACCACCGGACGCTTATGGACGTTATGATTCGTCTGTACGCCGAATATAAAGACACACTTGAAAAGAAATCCATGGGTTTCATGATGAGTGTATGGGATGAGAAGCTCATAAAATACGGCAGGGAATTCGAAAACGAGATGATGGATCTTTCCAAAAATATACCACTTGAAGATGCACTTGACCTCGGCTGGAAGATTCTGTCTGACTGCTTCGATAAGGAAGAAACGGGAATCAAATCGGAGCTTATCAAAAAATACTGGCCTAAGAAGGACTAAGGGGCTTACTTCATGGCAAAAATAAAGCTGACAAAAAATGAGTTGAAGACACAGAAAGATGCACTGAAAATGTTTCAGCGGTATCTTCCGACACTCACACTTAAAAAACAGCAGCTTCAGACAGAGATCCGTGCCATTGACGCAAAGGCAAAAAAAATTCGTGCAGAGCGCGAAGCCCTTGAAAAAGAATTCGATGAATGGATTTCCGTATTCGGCGAGGAGGATGCGTTCAAGCCGGAAATGGTAACTGTACGCAATATACGTAAAAGTACAGGGAATATTGCAGGTGTTATGATTCCTGTATATGAAGGTGCCGATTTTTCACGTGGTGAGTATAATTTGTATGCAACACCTTTGTGGATAGATATGGCTGCCGATCGTATGGAAAAAGCGCTCTCGCTTGATCTTGAAGCTGAAGTTCTTGACGAGCAGGTACGGCTTCTTTCAAAGGAACTGCGGACGACAACGCAGCGTGTAAACCTTTTTGAGAAAGTAAAAATACCAGAAACAAAGAAAAATATCAAAAAAATTACCGTATTTCTCGGCGACGAACAGGTAGCTGCAGTTGTACGCAGTAAGATTTCTAAGAAGAAGCTGGAGGCTGTTGCAGAATGATAGTACCTATGAAAAGAGTCTCCCTCGTTATTCTTGAAAGAGAAAAATTTGAAGTACTTACAAAACTTCGTAAACTGGGAGTTGTTCATCTTGATCGTATCGAAGGTACGGGAGAGAAACTTGCAGCTTTGAAAGAAAATAATGCGGGTGCAGTACAGACTATATCCATTCTTTCGGAAATAAAACTGCCAAAGAATACGAAATCTGCTGTTGTTCCTGAATTGAACGACAGAGAACTGGTAGAAAAATGTGCGGAAGTCATCAGTCTTACCGAACAGAAAAAATCGTTATTTGAGGAGATTTCTTCGGATGCATCGGAGCTTGAACGTTTCGAAAAATGGGGTAGTGTGAATCCGGATGATTTTTCTTATCTTGCCGGGAAAGGTATTTCTCTCGTCATGTATGAAATTCCTGCCGACAAATACGGCGGAATCGATAAATCAATCGATACGATTCTTGTTAATTCCGGGAAAAAGGATGTGCGTTTTCTGCTTTTGTCTAAAGGCAGTGAGCGTCCGGAAGGATTACCTCCTGAGGCATTTGAGGTTCCTGTACCACGATGTTCAACTGAAGATCTTGAAGTTGAAATCGAGAGGGACAAAAAACGTATAAACGACATTGAAGGTGAACTTACAAAAAATACTGTTTATATAGATCAGATAACTACGTTCCAGACCAGACTTGAAAAAGAAATTGAGTTTGAAAATGTATATTCAGGGATGGAAAAAGAAAGTCCTGAAAAGGAAACTTCTCTTGCATGGATTTCCGGTTATGTTCCGGTTGATAGTTTTGAAAATCTGAAAGCTGCTGCGACAAAGAATGAATGGGCGCTTGCTTCTGCCGATCCTGAACAGGAGGATGATCCTCCGACGAAACTTCGCAACAACAAACTGGTAAGTCTGATCTATCCGCTTACAGATTTTCTTGGGACAGTTCCCGGTTACCGCGAATTCGACATCTCCGGATGGTTTCTGCTGTTTTTTACGATTTTCTTTGGAATGATTTTTGGCGACGGCGGGTATGGACTGCTTATTGTATCTGGGGCACTTGCACTGATTTTTAAAACCAGAAAAAATACTAAAACTGTAAATTCAGGACTGAAACTGCTTTTGCTTCTGGGACTGGCAACTGTCGCATGGGGAACTATTACGTGTACGTGGTTCGGACTCACAATGGAACAGATCCCCGGATGGCTTAAAATGCTTTCCATACCATCACTGTCAAGTGCATATACTCAGCAGTTTGACGGCGTTCATTCTCTGCTTACCACAGACCAAAACCTTCAGATATTCTGCTTCACGCTTGCACTTATTCAGCTGTCAGTCGCGCATCTTAAATGTATCGTTCGTGACAGTAAATCTCTCAAGTGTATAGGTGATTTAGGTGCACTGTTCATGCTGTGGGGAATGTTCTATGTCGTTCTTATGCTTGTTGTGAGTGGAACTATATTCAGCCTTGATAAAATTGTTGCCGGTATTCCTGTAGGAACAGTTGCTCTTGCACTTATTGGAGGAGGATTTGTCATGAATTTCGTTTTCTCCAATTACGACGGTAGTATCGGAAAATCAATACTTGAAAGCTGTAAAAATATAATTTCGGTCATTCTGGGAGTTGTGAATGTATTTTCGGATATTGTTTCATATATCCGTCTGTGGGCCGTTGCACTTGCAGGAAGCGCAATATCGAACACTGTAAATCAAATGGCAGGTCCCATGTGGGGGCATGCTGTATTATTCCTTGCATTTGTTGTACTGCTTGTATTCGGTCACGGACTGAACATTATGCTGAATGTTCTTTCTGTTATTGTTCACGGAGTACGTCTTAATACATTGGAATTTTCCAGCCATCTCGGTATGGCCTGGTCAGGATATAAATATCAGCCGTTCAGCGAATCGGCAAATAATTGAATAGGAGATAATTATGAATTTTGGAATGCTTGGTGCAGGTTTAGTAATGGGGCTTGCCGCTATCGGCTCAGCTTTTGGTCTTGGTATTGCAGGTCAGGGAGCAATCGGTGCATGGAAGCGTTGTTATGTAAACAACAAACCTGCACCTTTCATCCTTACTGTTTTTGCAGGCGCTCCGCTTACACAGACAATTTATGGTTTTCTGCTCATGCAGCGTATGACCACTTCGCAGAAAGACCCGTGGTTTCTTCTTGGCCTCGGAGTTGCTTCCGGCCTTGCAATGGGGGCTTCAGCTATCGCACAGGGACAGGCCGGTGCTGCAGGTTCCGATGCTCTGGGCGAGACAGGAAAAGGGTTTGCACAGTATATCATGGTTGTCGGTCTTTGTGAAACGGTAGCATTGTTCTCAATGGTATTCAGCATGATAGTGTGTTAATAAGAAAATGACATCCTTGTCATTTTCTTATTGCGGGAACTGTTCTGGCTCGCAGAATTATCTCGCCGGAGTTCCCGCTTTACAAAAGCGGCATCCATGCCTTGCACTGAAATTGCGGGAACTGTTCTGGCTCGCAGAATTATCTCGCCGGAGTTTCCGCTTTACAAATGCTGCATCCATGCCCGCTTGATGAGCGTGTATTGACTTGATATACAAACTCCATTACTTTGGTAGTGGAGTTTTTTTTAACAGGAAGAAAAATGACTACAAAAAAAGTATATATCGGCGGTAAAGGAAAGACTAAGCGGGTCGCCATAGGCGGAGACGCACCGGTCACTGTTCAGACTATGTGGAAAGAACCGATTGCAGGACTTGATAATGATACAGAAAAACGAACGGAACTTGTAAAAAAAATCAATTCGCTGCAGATGCTGGGATGTGATATACTTCGTTTTGCTGTACCGGATATGGACAGCGCCCATGCACTATGTGCAATTGCATCGGAAACAACGATGCCGCTCGTCGCCGATATACACTTTGATTATCGTCTTGCGCTCGAATGTCTCAAAGGTACTGTAGCCGCGATCCGTATTAATCCGGGGAATATAGGTAAAAGAGAATATGTTGAAGCTGTCGTAAACGGCTGTCGTTCAAAAGACGTCGCGATACGAATCGGTGTAAATACCGGAAGTCTTCCAAAAGACCTGGAATTACTGGTAGAAAGTGAAAAAATAGGGAGAGCAGAAGCACTGGCAGAAACTGCAGCGCGGGAAGCGGCTGTATTTGATGAACTTGCTTTTAATCAGGTAATAGTAAGTATGAAGGCGTCTTCTGTACGTGAAACAATAGATGCTAACGAAATATTCGCAAAAAAATATGAAATTCCACTTCACATCGGTGTTACAGAGGCAGGCCCTCTTATTACGGGAGTTATAAAAAGCACTCTCGCATTCAGCATGCTTCTTAACGAAGGAATTGGTTCTACAATCCGTGTAAGTCTTTCATCATCACCCGAAAACGAAGTGATTGCGGGACGGGAGATTTTGTATGAATGCGGAAAAAGAAGCGGCGGTGTGCGCATTGTATCGTGTCCAAGGTGCGGACGTCAGGGATTTGACGTTCATGCGTTTGTGAACCGCTGGCAGAATGAGTTGCTGTCTTTGGATAAAAATATCACAGTTGCTGTTATGGGATGCGTTGTAAACGGACCTGGTGAAGGAAAACATGCCGATATAGGTATTGCAGGTGCCGGTGGAAAAGCAATTATTTTCAGGAAAGGAAAAATAGTTCGAACAATCGATGAAAAAGATGCCGATAAAGTATTCAGAGAGGAATTGCATACCCTTTGAAAACTAAAAATATAAAAGAAAATATTCTTATTTTATAATTTCAATATTTCTATGTTTTTTTGTCACCGCTGACGAAAAACCTAAAAAACCGTTGTCTTTGAACAATGACATACGATTACTTCGGGATGCACGTGATGAATACCGGTCCGGAAACTACGGAGAAGCATTACGTCTTGCCGACGAAGCAAAAATTGAGCGGAAAAATCAGGTTATGTGGGAAATATATACGCTGCAGAATTCTTTTAAATCTTTTGAGGTAAAGAAAGCTGCTGATTTGCTTTCGGCAATAATACCCATTTTGGAAAAAAGGCAGGAATATGATTCTCTTGAAATAATACGGAGATATGAAACGAAAATGTCCGCATCATATTTCAATGATTCAGCATCCCGTCTTATTGCTTATATCAGTGGACGGAAGAATTTTCCCGAAGCGGACTGGATTATCGGCGATGTCTATAAATATGACGGTGAATACGAACTTGCAAAAGCATATCTTCTTTCTGCATGGCATAATGCACAGCTGCTGGACGTAAGCGACGAACAGTATGATATTCTGTACAGTCTTGCAGATATTGCTTATATTGGTAAAGATATGGAAAACTATGAGGCAGATCTGCTGCTTATTGTAAGTGACGACAAGTATTTCAGAAATGTTGATTTGAACGACGCAATGATGCTGATTATGCGGAGTAAAAAAGCGGGTTCAATGGAAAAGTTTTTCAAGTTGTTTCGTTCTGACGATTCACGTTCTATTTCTGCATATTTTAAATTAGCGGATTATTATAATACAGATAATAAAGATAAAGCATTGAAGGCCAGTGCTCTCGGTGTACTTACCTGTTTTACGAAAATGTATACAGCCGTAAAACAGCGTGATCCCGAATTTGAATATGCACAGTTGTCTTCTCTTTTTGAAGAGATTGCAAAATATACTGATATTATTGACTGGGCAGAGACAAACGGTGTATGGACTGGATTTATTGATTTTGCACAAAGAATGAATAAAGATGGGGACAGCAGTTTTTCAAAGGATTTATATACGGTACTGGCCGGATACATACCTGATGAATATTGTAAAAAACAGGCTGAACATGCTCTGAAAAACTTTACTCAATAGGCCAGACCAACTCCAACCGATATTTCATAAGTAGATACACTATCGCGCCAGTCGGTATTTATCCATTTTTTCAGGAGCAGACGTCCAAGGTCCACGCCTATACTGCCTCTTATCTGGATGCTGCGCCATTTTGTTGGATATACGATACCTTCTAATCCGGCACAATAAAATCCATCTTTATAGTCAAAATTCGATCCGGTCGCAACATTGTTGAACAATGCAAAATCAACAAAAGGAGAAACCTGTGCTTCAAAGTTGAGTTTTGAAAACAGCCTGTTTTTTATGAAATTTGTGGAGAAAAGATGAACCGGCAGATCAAGATTGACGACCAGAGCACTCGGAGTGGAACAGGCATACGTATCTCCATATGTTTTTTTATTGTTTGTATATGAAGAATTAAAGTACTGATCATCTCTGATGCCCCTAAGACGGCCTCCGATTTTTTCTGTGTCGTTCACACTTGTAAAGAAATAAACATCCGTGCAGAAACCGGTATATTTCCAGCCTTTATACGCTTTTACTTCGATCGAGAATTTAGGAGCAAGTGTGTCTCTTGTAAAATTATACGTGAAAGACTGGGTAGTAGAAGCTGATACACCGTTGCGGTAGTTGTTTTCCCAGTTTATCCGTGAAGTCGATATAGTCTGGCCGATTGCCGCGCGGGGTCCATAAAAATCGGAATCGTCAGATGATATACCGTCGAAGTCCCAATAATAATTAGCGCTGACGTACGGTGTGTAATAAACATTCCCCCAGTCTTCAACACGCTGAAGTACTGTTGGAATAGACAACTTCGATGACTCAGTGAAATACGTGTCATCCCCGTATTTTGAATAGTCAAAATTACGGTTAGAACCCTGATCTAAAGAAAGATCAACAGAACACCGTCTGCTTATCGGAACGGAAACAGTTAATCCTGTCATTGCCTTCCATTCCGGTGAATATTTTCCGATGGTGTACGAAAGGGAGTAGTCGTTTGACCATGTTGCATCAAAACTATTGAGCGAGAACGGATAATCGAATAAAAAATTAAATCCCAGAACAGTGCTTAATGGTTCGTCCTCCGAATCCTGTTTGAGAGCAAAATTGATATCGCTGGACATGCTGTTCATACTCCCCAGAAAGTTTGTGTCTTTCAGTTTAAGCTTGAGTATAAAACCGGAGTTTGAATCGTATTTCGGATACGGAACACCGACGAAATGAAAAGAATCTTTCAGATTTACGGTGAGACTTACAAGACAGAAATCATCTGAGTCGGGACTAGTTGTTGTATAGTCGACTTTTACTTCTTCAAAAAAACGCGTATTTTCAAGCTGCTGCGTATAATCACGAAGATATGCAGCAAGTGCATTTTCATCAGGAAAGATTGTAGTTCTGTCCACTTCAACATTCCGTTCAATAACGGAACTTCTCGTCATTCCTGTGATATTATATGAGACACTGTTTATTCGATAAGAAGAAGAAAACACAGGAACACCAAAAATAAGAAATACCACTGCTGCGACTGGAAAAACCCTTTTCATGATCAATATGCACCTTTACCTTTTATTACTACCCAGATAGTTTTTATAATTATCCAGATGTCAAGCCAGATTGACCAGTTCTGAATATAGTATGTATCGAGTGTTATGCGCTCCTCGTATTCCGTGTCAGAGCGGCCCGATGTCTGCCACATTCCCGAAAGCCCCGGAGTTACCGAAAGAATATAATCAGCGCTGTCGCCGTATTTTGCAAGTTCACCGTCAGTTACGGGTCTTGGACCCACGAAACTCATCTGACCCAGGAAT
>JBAYAJ010000083.1:0-10311 GCA_041669845.1 Treponema sp. | reverse complement strand
GGCAGCCTTGTCGCTGCACTTTCTGCAGTATTCTTCCGCTGGTTCCGGATCTGCAATATCAGTACTGTGGGCACCAGCCTTCTGCACCATATCGGCAAGGACATCAGCATTATCAAGCACGGGACACGGACGCAGAAGATTGCTGCTGAACGGCTGACGAGTATGATACTGCATAAAAATCGGACTGCGGAAAGCATCAATAAGTTTTGTATCTTTCAAATTGCAGTTCGAATAATGAGCAAACACGCACGGTTCAATGTCACCGTTTCCGTTGATATGGAAATAATAACGACCACCGGCAATACAACCGTTAACTGCCGCTCCGTCGTTCCAGAAATCCATAGTAAACAAAGGAACTTCATGGCGCATCTGCCTGACAAGGTAATACATCTTTTTGCGCTGTTCTGCCGTGCACATCAGTTCAGGAACAGCAGCTTTTCCGATCGGCATATAGGTAAAGAACCATGCAAACTTTGCACCCATATCGACCATATTCTGAAAGAATTCTTTTGTCGCAATGGAATCTACATTATGGCTTGTATAACAGCAGGAAATACCGAACGGCAGTTTATGTCCGCTCAGTATTTTCATCGCTTTCATAACACGCTGGTATGTTCCCTTTCCGCGGCGTTCATCAGTAGATTCCTCCGATCCCTCTACACTTATTGCAGGAATGAAATTTTTTACACGGAGCATATCGTCGGCAAACTTTTCATCTATGAGTGTTCCGTTCGTAAAGGCAAGAAATTCACAATCGTCGTATTTCTCACATAGACGGATAACGTCGGCTTTGCGTACCAGAGGTTCTCCACCCGTAAAAATGTACATGTACATACCGAACGAACGCCCCTGATCAATAATATTGCAGAGCGTTTCATAACTCATATTCATTTTATTCCCGTACTCAGCAGCCCAGCATCCGGTACAGGTAAGATTGCAGGCGGAAGTAATATCTATAACAACTGCCCACGGAATACCGCAGCCGTATTTCTCCCGATATTCTTTTTTCTTTGCTTCACCCAGAATCGAAGCATTAAGAAAAAATGTAACAAGCATTTTTTTAAGAATTTCAGGATCCACTGTATTTATAACGTTCATAAGCAGGTGATGCCAGTTGTTATCCTTATTGTCAAAAGCATAATGGAACATTTTACGCTGCGCGATAAATGTTCCCGGCTTTGTGACTTTATCAACCCAGCGGAGAAGCTTCGGAAGGTTTTCTTCAGGATCCTTTTCAAGGTAATTGATTACCTGATTTAAACCAAGTTTCTGTATTGCATACGGAATCTTCATAAAACACCTCAACTATTAAGATTTTGTATTATTTAACGATTAAACAATTACTTAATCGTATATATACTAATTATAGCCAATTTATAAAATGAGTCAATATACGTCCATATTTATTGACCAATATTACTGGTTTCATATTTCTTTAGTAAAAAAAACAGGCTGAATCTTCTATTGTAAACACAGATGGAATCTGCTAGGATTGTTTCCATGCTGAAAACTGATAAAACATTAACCGAAGAAAAGCGTGTTTATCTCATACGTCTGGCAGGCTTTATTGCGCTGGGCGGCAATCTTGTTCTTGCGTTTATAAAATTTTTTCTCGGTAAAATTTCGGGAAGTCTTGCTGTTACCGGCGATGCAATCGACACAATGACAGATGTAGCTATCGCACTTATGACGATTATCGTAAGCAGAATAATCTCGCGGCCGGGAGATAAAGAGCATCCGTGGGGACACGGAAGGGCAGAAACAACCACAACGATGGTTCTTTCCTTTATTATATTTTTTGCAGGTTCGCAGCTTGCAGTATCTTCCGTACATGAAATCATTGATCATACATACAAAAGCGAAGTAAGTTTTTATGCAATTCTTGCAGCTCTTATTTCTATCTGCGGAAAAGCGCTGCTTACGGTAAGCCAGCAAGTACTTGGTACAAAAAGCGGCAGTACTATGATAAAAGCAAACGCACAGAACATGAAGGGCGATATTATCATGTCTGCAGGAGTACTTACCGGTATCGGAGCGGCCCGTATTTTTAAATGCCCGCTGCTTGATCCTGTCACTGCTCTTCTCGTTGGCAGCTGGGTCATCAAGAACGCAGTGAAAATTTTTGCGGAAATGAATATGGAACTTATGGACGGCAATCCCGATGAAGGTGTATATAAAGTCATGTTCGATGCAGTCATGTCTGTAAAGGGCGTGTCCAATCCGCACAGGGCACGCATCAGAAAAATTGCGTCGCACTGGGATATGGATCTGGACATTGAAGTTGATGCAGGTATGACAGTCCATAATGCACACGAAATCGCAAATCATGTAGAAAGAGCTGTGCGGCGTGCTATTCCTGATGTTTACGACATAATGGTTCACATAGAACCTGCCGGGCACAGCGATCATCACGACAGGGAACAGTTTGGATTAAAGGAATCGGACGTAGATACTCCTGAAGAAATGATTGAGGAAGAAATTGAACGCTCAGAAAACAATCAGAACTGCAAACATAGAAAACACCCGGTAAAATAAACTATTTCACTACTTTTGTAGTCTCAACCATATAGCGTATAAGAACACCTGTCGAATCTTCCATTGTCTTCTCAATAACAAAAACAAGTGCAGAACCGGATTCATCACAGTAAATACGCTCAATTTTATATCCTGTGACACCTTTTCTGACAACGGATGGAGAACCGGTTTTCTGCCGGCTGATCACGTTTCCATTCTCATCCTGTTTTTCGATCATAATGTAAAAAGAAGACTTTGCTTTTACACCGCTGCCTTCCAGCGTCGGAATCAGCTGAATATGATATGAAGCCGATTTTCCCATAGCACCGGCGAAATCTTTGAAGACAATTTCATCTGTTCCGGCTTTATTATCATCTCCGCAGATATAGAGTACCTGATCGGGCCCGGCTTTTTTACATTTGTATTTATTTACTGTAAAGTAGCTTTTACCGGCAAGCGCATCGTAAACTTCCCGTCCCGACTTTCCGGCAGTTACTGCAGAGGGTTTTGTCCTGAAAATTTCGTCCGGAACAAAATCATTTTTCTCGATATTTACCGCATATATTTCAGCCCAGCCCTGAAATGTTTTATCGGTCTTTCCATATTCACCGAATACGTAAACATTTCCGTCTGAAGAAAATCCTGTATCAACAAAAACAGCTGCATCTCCAGCAGAAACAGAAAAGAGACAGGCTGCAAGCAAAAAAACGGCAATAATAAGCTTTTTCATTTTTCCTCCACTATAGTAGATTTTCGGAATTAAAAATGCAACCCTTTACTATTATTTATGTAACAGGTATCATTTCACTATGACGATCAAATCCAGAAACATATTCCTTCTGATTCTGCTTGTTACATCGCTTTGTCTGCTGCTTGCAGATGCAACGCTTCTTTTTTATAATTTATACAAAGGCACGTTTATTCCACCGGACACTTTTTTTGACCAGAAAATACCATTCTTTTTCATCAGGGGATACAGTTTCAGCGCCGTTATTCTTTCACTTTTCATATTTCTTGTATATGTTTCCGTCTGGATTTATTATATATATGTCCAATTTGAAAAAACACAGTCGACGGAAATCATTTTCTTTGCACTGTTTCTCTGTGGATGTCTCACCGAATCTGCCAGGCTTTATATTCCCCTGTTCGACCTGTGGCACTCGCTTTCTGCATTTCTTGTTTTCTCCGGCCGGCTCGTTCTTTTCGGCCGTACGCTTGCTCCACTTGCTCTTTTATTCGATGCTGTTTTCAGCGGTATTGAGCAGCGCCAGTACGTTGAACGCAATCTTCTCATTCTGTTTGTCGTTTCCATCATGACGGCACTTCTTATACCTCTTGATACCGCAGTTGTTCTTCCTAACTGCTGCATCAGGTGGGGTGAAGGCAGAGCTTTCTTAATCATGCGGATTCTTATTCTTGCGGTAACCGCCGTTTCGCTTTTTATTAATTCGTTTATGCTGGGAAACAAAGAGAAAGCACCTTACGGCTTTCTGTCGCTTGCAGCAGGCTATGAAATATGCTGCTATGCCACTTCTTACCCTGCAGCTGCAGCAGGAGGTCT
Organism: Treponema sp.; assembly: GCA_041669845.1. GTDB lineage: Bacteria > Spirochaetota > Spirochaetia > Treponematales > Treponemataceae > Treponema_D. Next base: position 6,236 of record JBAYAJ010000083.1, on the reverse strand, counting down.
GCTGCTTTTTGCAGGCACGGCTGTCTACCTTGGAGATCTGCACCGGCAGTATTTATGGAAGTAAAAAACGGGCCAGACCTCCGATAAGTACCGGAATAATAATATTATCAAAATCGCCGAGTGGCATAACTTCAACAAGCATCGCAGTACAGGCAAGAATCAGTGACATATATGCGTTTCTGCATACTGCAAATGCAGAACAGAATACAGCAGTAAAGCAGGTGATACTTCCGGCTGCCGTTTTACCGTGTGTGAACGGAATATGTATACGGCCAAATAATTTTCCGCCCAGGCTCGCCAGTCCGTCACCGAACGCAAGCGCATAAATACCGATGCGCGCCGCTTCCGGGGGCCATAAAACAGCTGCAGCCATGATGCCAAATACAAGAGTAACCGGACCAAGCACAAATTTATTCTCATCCCGTTTACGGGCAGCAATTTCCGTTATACGTGCGATTACAGGAACTTCAATACCGTGCATACGAAACAGCTCTGAAGAAACATACAGAATAAGTGCAGCAAGAAGAAGCAGCAGTACATTAAAATACGCATAAGCAAGCAGAGTCGGAACAAGAGCACTGCATATATGGATTGATTTACGGAAGAGTTCCTTTAAGATGCTGTTCAGATACTGTTTTCTGACTATTCCCCGGCTTGTCTGATCGGAAATCATTGAGTAAGTTCCTCTTCACCGCTTAAGACGCGCGGTATGTCCGTGTAGATTGCCGGTTCATAATCCGGTACCGGATGACTCATATATTTCATATTCTGCTCTGCAAGGTTACTTCCGCCAAGACGAACCATTGTCACTTGATTACGGGTCATTGCATCCCATGCGCGCATTGATGTAGAAAGCTGAACCATTGCATCTGCATTGAATTTACTGCTGCTGGTACGGTGTGACAGACGATACAGTGTAACACCCAGATTATTCGAAGCTTTCATATACAAATCAACAATTTCTGCCTGATCCGGGCGGACCTGTGGAAAAAGTATTCCTTTTTGTTCCTTCTCGATGTCAAGATTATGTATCAAACGTTCATAATATCCCTGTGCCGCATAATCGTCCCCCTGGAGCGAAAGCGTATCAGCCATCGCAAGGAGCAGATGATTATCTTCCGGTTGATTTTCTGCCGCCTTAATGAAGGACCCAACTGCTCTGTCATAGTTTCCTCTGCCATAATCAATATACCCTATACGGTAATTAAGTGACGACGTATCATATTTTGTATTCACTGCAGTCGTATACTCGTCATATGCACTGTCAAGATTTCCACGGATAAAGTAATCGATATCGCCGGCATCTGCATACAACCGTCCGATCTGCCCGTTTCCCTCAAAACCGCTGCTGTTCTGCTCGCTGGTGTAAACGGTAATACCGTCCGTATAACTTTCCTGAGCTTTAAGATATTCCTTCTGTTTTGTGTATTCCTCACCGAGCAGACGGTATGAATCTATTTCTTTGTATGTATCGCTGCGCCGCCGCACCGGATATTTTTTAAACGCATCAATGGTACGTCCGAGCATCTGTACTGCAGAATCACCGCTGTTCATATGGATAAAATAGCGGGATAAATTATATAACGCTACAGGATTTGAAGGATCTGCTTCCACTGCACGAACAAGCATATCCTTCACATCCTCAATATGTGCACGTAAATATTCGTCTGACGGAGGAAGCTGACCGTATAATTTGTCAAGCATATAACCGCTCAATTCCGTCCAATCAGCAGCTCCCAGCGATTTTTTTCTTGGATAAAAATGCTCTTTTAGTTCAAGTACTTCACGCAGATTGTCAGTCCGGATGAAATAACGCATCATACGGGACATGTATAAATCAGTCTCACCGTAAAGCTGTACCAGTGTTGCATACTGTCTGCGCGCATCCTCCAGTTTTGCAGGATCTTTGTCCGTTCCCCATTCAAGATACACATCGCCAAGAAGAAGAATACCGTCCGGATCATTTATGTGGTAATCAAGTACTTCCCGTCTTGCTATTTCTTCAGCTTTTTCATAATTTGCCAGATCATTACATTCCATCTGTGCATATTCGATACCGGCTTTCTTATCATGGTTAAAACAGTACAGAATATTACGGAACATTTTTTCTGCGCGCTGATACTGTTTGTGATCACGATATCCGCGTGCATATTTATAAAACCAGTTCTTCTGCAGCTGGTATTTCGCGGCATCGTCGAATTTTGTTTCCGACAGAGGATATTCGTCTGCCTGAAGCAGCGTATAACCTTCTTTATACAGACTGTTTGCTTTTAGCGGTTTATAAACAAGATTTTTCACAAACTGAAATAAACCAAAAGCCAGCAGTAAGAAGATGATACTAACCACAATACCCGGGATAATTCTGTTACGCAGCTGATACTCAAGAGATGTTTTGTAAGCATCATACTCTGCTGCCGTCCGGCGTTCATAATCCCGAGGAACAGGAATCGATATGTCAAGCATCTTTTCAAGATGTGCTGCAATCTGACGGGACGGAACTCTGCCCAGAATCTTCTGTATAACTTCAAACTGAGCATCATCAGTAAATTCGTTCTTTACTAGAAGATTCTCTACCGCAACCCGCACATTAAGAGGATAATCGGAAAGATTTGAAAGAAACTGTTTATACTGCCCGTCGGTCAGAGTATTCTTTCCAGGTTTATCACTTTCTGCCGCTCCGGTAAAATCAGGTTCGGAAAGTTTTATGTTACCAGTACGATTCTCTTTTACAATATCGGTATCAGAAAAGCCGGGAATCTCGAAATTAGAATTCTCGTTTTGAAATTCATTTCCATTGCCAAGCTCAAAATCCGTCTTTTCACTGTCAGCAAGATTTGCATCAGTCTCTTTTATACTGAAATCAAGGCCGTCCATTCCGGACGTATCAAATTTTTCAGGCGGTGCACTTCCGGCCTTTTCAGACGAAACATCGGGAGCTGTCTGTCTGCCGGCAGCATCGTCAAGACTGAAATCAAATGTATCAGGATTAAATTCCTCTGTTCCAATGTCGGGAAGATCCAAATCACCAGCAGCAGGAGCAGATGCAACATCTGCAGACTGACTGTTTTCAACAGTTTTTCCGTCTGTTGGCGGTTTTCTGTCTAAAGCTGAATTTTCTTCACTGGCAGATGGATGTTCCATTGCGTTTTCATCAGTACTTATATTGAAGTCCGGGAGATTAAAATCTTCTGCAGCAAAATCAGGTTCTTCTCCGGAATGCTCTGTTTCCACGGATGATTCTTCCGTTTTTTCCGGTTCAGTATTCACCGGTGTTCCGGACTCCTGATGATCAGAGACAGAGACACCAGCATCTGCCCCACTGATTTCACCGGGACCATCCGCATTCATGTCAATAGTCTGACCGCCATAATCAAAATCATCTGCGGAAGAACTGGCTTCCGGTGATGCTGTTTTCTTTTTTGATTCTTCGGGCGCAAGATCCAGTGACTCTAATGTTTCGGCATTATCACCATCCGGGGAAGCAGCAGAAGATGGTTCTGAAATATCCGGTGCCGGGGAAACAGTTTCAGAACCACGTGAACCATAAGGCTCTGCTTCAGTAACTTTCTTATCTTCTTCCGGAGATGATTTCCCCGGCTGATCTGCTGCTGCGCTTCCACCGTCAAAGCCCGTACTGTTCAAAAGGTCATCAAGATCTAAATCTGCAATTGAAGGAGGTTCCGGTTCCTGCTTCTGCACAGGTTCCTGCGGCGGTTCCATAAACTGAGACAGGTCAGGAACATTTTCATTTTCGTTTCCTTCATGATCAAGAGGACCAAGCAGATCAGAAACGTCCGGGACATCAGCTTTACCGACAGCAGACGGAAAATCATCAGCAGGTTTTTTTTCACCCGTAATGTCGGAAAAGTCATCGTCAGAAACAGGTTCTTCATCTGAAGGAGAACCTGCATCTTCAATTTCAGGCATACCAAGCACAAAATCTTCAGAATCATCCGTATTTTTTACTGATTTTGGAATAGGAGGAATGACAGTTTTTTCACCACGGGCCGCACGAAGTTCGGCTTCTTTCCCAAGAGCAAGAATATCTGAATTAAATTGTTTAAGCTGACTTAGCCCCGGCATACCGTATTACTTTTACCCACCTGGATTTATTTTACCCCTAAAATCATGGTAATTACAAGTATCAGTTTCTTATATATATAACGGTCAGTTTTGTATCCGACTTAAGAAAACACTGATCAGGCAGCCGCAGTTTTATCAGCAGGTTCTCCCATTCAAATTTATGTAAATCCGCACTACAAAAAAACCGATAAACGAAGTATGAAACGTTTATCCGCTTTTATCTGTGCGATGTTCATTTCAACATCGGTTTTCGCAGCAGGATCAACAGCAGTTCCGGATCCGAACGATACTGACGAACGCTACGTATATAATAATACTGTTCTCGAAATTCCCGGAACAGGAGCTCCATACGAATCAGACAAGTCTGTCGTATTCACAGCAAAGGCTGATGCAAGATTTACCGGCATAGCTTTCGATTTTGAAGGATATAAAACAATACACCCGTTCCGCATCAGAAAAACGAGAGACGCAGATGGCAAAGTAACAGGTTCGCTTATGTTCTACATTCTCGACCGCCCTAAATATATTCAGTCAGTTTCGTACCGGCTTATAGTAGACGGATTATGGACGACAGATCCTCTCAACCCCGACAGATACTATGATGAAAATACAGGTATTCTGCTCTCACGGTTCACATTCAGCTCAACAACACCGCCGGAAACGGTCGTTACAAAAGAAAATACTGTACGTTTTATATACAAAGGAACGGCAGAGCAGAATATCTATCTTGCGGGAACATTTACAAACTGGGATCCATGGATTTATGAAATGAATGAGACCTCACCGGGTTTCTATGAACTGAGTCTTCCGCTTCCAGCCGGAACATATTATTACAATTATTATGCAGGAATGAAGGCATTTACCGACAAAACTAATCCGAAGAAGGTATATACGGACGACGGACGAATTGCATCAGTGATAACAGTTAAGTAAAAATATACCGGCCGCGTGTTTTTACTTAACAGCACATTTCCTAAAACCTGGGAATTTTTCCGCCGAATTTTTTCGACAGAGCTTCCATATCCATCTGCGAACTACCACCGAGTTGATTCATAAGCTGGGCCTGCATACCACGGTTACGGCTGAGTTTCTTCATTGCAAGCTTTGTTTTTTCAAACTGTTTCAGCAGTTTGTTCACATCCGCAACAGATGTACCGGATCCTTTTGCAATACGCTTACGCCGGGCAGGGCCGATTATCAAATGGTTTGCACGCTCTTTTTGCGTCATTGACTGAATAATTGCTTCCTGTTTCTTCATATTACCTGTGTCAATGTCCCGGCCCTGCATCTGCTGCGCAAGACCCGGCATCATCTCCATAAGCTGCTGCATATTGCCCATCTTTTTTACCTGCTGAAACTGGGAAAGCATGTCGTCGAGCGTGAACTCGTTGCGGGCCATCTTCTTCTGCAGTTTGAGAGCCTCTTCCTGATCGACAGTTTCCTGCGCTTTCTCGACGAGCGATACAATATCGCCCATGCCAAGAATCCGGCTGGCAATTCGGTCAGGATGAAACACTTCAAGGTCTTCCGTTTTTTCACCGGTACCAATAAAAAGAATCGGTTTCCCTGTCATAGACTTAAGAGAAAGCGCTGCACCACCTCTGGTATCCGAATCGAATTTCGTCAGAATAACGCCTGTAAGACCAAGCTTTTCGTCAAATGTCTGGGCAATATCAACAGCATTCTGTCCAGTCATTGCATCTGCTACAAGCACAACCTCGTCCGGTTTTACGAATTTCTTAATATCGACAAGTTCCGCCATCATTACGTCGTCAATCTGCAGACGTCCTGCTGTATCGATAATGACAGTGTCAAACCCGTTCTTTGCCGCATAGTTCACCGCATTCCGGGCAACCTGAACGGCATCCTTTGCCGCTTCTTTATATACAGGAACATTTATCTTTGCACCGAGCTGGACCAGCTGTTCAACGGCAGCAGGACGAACAAGGTCGCATGCTGCAAGGAGCGGTTTCCGCCCGTCTTTCGCAAGACGGTATGCAAGTTTATGGGCAGCGGTAGTTTTACCGGCTCCCTGAAGGCCGAGCATAAGAATTACCGACTGTGTGTCGGGGCCTTTCAGGTGCAGGTCCGTTTTCTTATCGCCGAGCATGGCAACAAGCTTATCATAGATGATCTTGATAAACTGCTGGCCG
>JBAYAJ010000082.1:0-10316 GCA_041669845.1 Treponema sp. | reverse complement strand
TATACAGATTTTAAGAAGGGCAGGGGCAAAGGAAGTTCATTTCCGCGTTTCAAGTCCGCCTGTAAAATTTCCGTGCTATTTCGGCATAGATACACCGAACCGTGCTGAACTTATTTCGTCGGCGCACGATGTTGAGGAAATCTGCAAGGAAATCGGGGCTGATTCCCTTGCGTTTCTGAGTGCAGATGGTATGCTTGAAGCTCTTCGTTCCTGTAATCCTGAACAGTACGGTTACTGTAAGGGGTGCTTTACAGGAGAATATCCGGTAGCTGTTCCCGGAGAATTGAACGGAAAACATTGTGACTGAAGGAGACTCGTATGTCAAAAGTTATTGATTATAAGGAAAGTGGTGTTGACGTTAATGAAGGGTATAAGGCGGTCGATAAGTATAAAGTACAGGCTGCCCGTACTGCCGTTCCGGGACTGCTTACCGGACTGGGGAGTTTTAACGGTATGTTTGCCGTGCCGAAGGGCATAAAAAATCCGGTGATGGTAAGCGGTACCGACGGTGTAGGTACAAAACTCGACATTGCTTTTAAAATGAAGAAATACGACACGGTCGGTATAGACTGCGTAGCTATGAGTGTAAACGATATTCTTTGTTCAGGTGTTCAGACTCATTTTTTTCTTGACTACCTCGCGTGCGGGGCGCTTGATTCGGATATTGCAGGTGAACTTGTAAAAGGTGTTGCCGAAGGATGCATTGATGCCGGATGTGCGCTTCTGGGCGGTGAAACTGCAGAGATGCCTGGATTCTACGATGCAGGGAAATACGATCTTGCTGGATTCGGCGTCGGTATAGGTGAAAAGAATGATATGATAACCGGTAAAAATATTAAGGCTGGAGACGTTCTCATAGGGCTTTCTTCTACAGGTGTTCATTCCAACGGATATTCTCTGGTCCGGAAACTTGTGACGGATTTTAAAGAACCATTTCTCGTAAACGGAACGGAAACGGGAAAGACAATAGGAGATATTCTTCTAACTCCGACACGTATATATGTACGCCCGGTTATGGATGTGCTTAAAAAATACAGGAATTCTGTTCATGGCATGGTACATATAACCGGCGGTGGATTCTATGAAAATATTCCACGTATGTATCCGAAAGCAAAAGAAGAAAAAAAGCAGCTTATCTCCATTATTAAACGTTCAAGCTGGGATATTCCTCCTGTATTCGGAGAATTAATAAAACGGGGCGCCGATGTAAATAATGTATACAGTACTTTCAATATGGGGATTGGTTTTATTCTTGCCGTTAAAGCTGGCGATGCTGATGTAATTACTGAATTATTCAATAAACATGCACCTAAATTCAGCAAACCGGGAATTCCCGATATGAAGGCATATCAGATCGGACATGTTGCATATTCCGGAAAAGCGATCATCGGCGAGATGAAGGGCAACAAAGATATGACTTTATTCGAGGATTAGTATCACAGCATGAATATTGCAGTACTTGTTTCCGGTGGTGGAACAAACCTTCAGGCGCTTATTGATTATGAAAAGTCGAACAGAAACTGCCCTTACCATATAGCACTTGTTCTGTCGAGTACGAAGGATTCATATGCGCTTGAGCGGGCAAAAAAGGCAGAAATTCCTGCCGAGATCAGAAGTCCGTATTCGGTTATGGGGGCGGCTGCAGTAAAGAAAGCATCCCGTAATGAAAAGCGTACGGCTGTTTCAGATGCTGTACTCGAATTATGCCGGCGGTATAACATTGATGCAATAGTTCTTGCGGGATTTCTTACTGTTCTTTCCGACCGTATCATTACCGAATATTCGAACAGAATTGTTAATCTTCATCCGGCTCTCCTACCAAAGTTCGGTGGGGTCGGGATGTGGGGACGTCATGTCCATGAGGCGGTTCTTGCTGCACATGAAAAAGAGAGCGGATGCACTGTCCATCTTGTCGATGCAGGGTGCGATACAGGGAAAATCCTTGTACAGAAGAAAGTCCCTGTTGCTGACGATGATACACCTGAAACTTTGTATGCGCGCATCGCGCCGGTTGAACACGAAGCGCTTGTTGAAGGTGTATGTATGCTGGCAGAAATGTTGAAAAAATAATCAGAATCCCAGATTTTCTCCAATAAGAACTATTTTGATTCTTCCTTCAGGTCTGCACAGACGTGTACGTACGATGTATGTACAAATGCTTTCAGGGCTTTTACAGTCAGCACATGAACCTGTAAGTTTGCATGGTGTCCTGATGTCGAACCGCTGTGCGTTTACCGGTGCTGCATAATTACGTACGCGTGAGACTGCAGCCGGTATGTCTCTTACAACTTTATTCATGCCGCATGCGATGATTACGCTCTTCGGGCCGAACATCATAGCGGCAGTACGGTTGCCGTTTCCGTCTATGTTTACAAGTTCGCCGTCTTCGGTTATCGCATTTGTTCCGGTAAGGTAGGTATCGCACAAAAGAGACTGTCTCATCAGTTCAAACCGTTCCTCTTTATCCTGTGTATTGTCTCTGTCGATTACTTTCCAGCCTTCCATTTTTATACGCTGAATAATACCTACCGCCTCCATCGTCATGGAACCGCCCCATGATACTACATCTTTTCTTGGAATAAGTGAAATAATCTGCTGGGCTGCTGCCTGTTTAGTCGAGCAGTAATATGCGTCGAAGTGGCGCATCTTAAGGGCCTTTATAAGCTGTTCTCCAAGCTTATCGTTTCTTTGTTGTTCCGGTGCCATGTTTTAAACTCCTTATCTGTTTACTCTTTCCATCTGTTATCCGTTCAGTTTTTTTCATTTTTGTTGACGGTTTTATAAGTTCTTTTTTTAAAACATTTGGAACCATAAAAAGTGACCTGTTTAGTGTTTTTTTTTCTGCGCGTTTCTTTTTCGCTACTATTTTGTTGTATTCTGCTGATCCTCCGTCGTGTGCATATGCAAACAGAAATGTGTTGATTTTAAGTTTATTATCATTATAAAGATTAATCGATTTATAGAGATTCCTGTAATAACCCAGCAGTTCATATTTCATTGAAAATGTTTTCGTATAGGATAATGGTGATTCACATGTGGAACCGAGACGTTTAACATAAAAGTACAACGGTTTTTTTATAGTTGAGATGCAGTATTCATTCGTAATATACTGCAGATATTCCAGGTTGAACAGAAAATCTTCGCACCACTTGAATCTGGGTGAAAAAAGGATATGATGTTCAGCGATGAGTTGTGTACGATATAATTTGTTCCATACGACGCCGTAGTAAAAATCTGCAGGTGCATCGGCCATACATTCGGCAAAATGTTCACGGGTTATAAGCAGATCCTCTTTTATGTCGCTCATGGGTATCGTTACATCATTTATAACGCGAAGAAATCCGGCAATCACGAGGTCTGTTTTATCTTCCGTTGCGCGTTCGACATATTCCGATATGGCATCGGGAGCAAGCCAGTCGTCGCTGTCTGCAAACGTAATGTATCTGCCTTTTGCATGCACGATACCGTTGTTACGCGCTTCGGAGACGCCTTTGTTTTCCTGTGAAAGTGTGATGAACCGTTTATCTGTTTGAGAATATTTTCTGCATATGATCTCTGATTGGTCGCTGCTGCCGTCGTTTACCATAAGTATTTCGATATTGCCGTATGTCTGTGCACTGCAGGAATCAAGACAACGGCACATAAATTTTTCTGCATTGTATATGGGAATAATAATCGAAACAAGCGGTTTAGTCATATTACCAGTCTCTTTGAATATAGGTTGACTTGGGACGGGCTGTTATGTCAACACGGCGGTTAAGTTTTCTGCCTTCTTCTGTTTTATTCGATCCGATTGGATTTGTTCCACCATATCCTTTATAGGTGAATAAATCTTTCGGAATACCTGTTGAAATAAGCGCATTCATGACAGTTCGTGTACGTTCAACAGAGAGATTCATTTGTCCGGCAGGTTTTCCAACGTCTGCTGTGTATCCTTCGACGAGAATCGTAAATTCGTTGTCTTTAATAAGTTCCCTGAGTTTTTCCGCAATTACATTAATCCGGGGCTGTTCGGACGGAAGAAGCTGTTCCGAATCGGGTTTGAATTTCAGATCTACAGAGAACTGTATGCCGGCAGTGCTGTCTTCTACTGTAATTCCCGGTACTTTGTTTTGATAAAAATACTGTTTGACCGTCGTATAAGCGGTATAATATGCATCGTCTTTCTGCGGAACTGCAACATCATGAATAAGTTCGTCCTTATCCAGAAGTATGACGACACTACCTTTTTTCAGCAGTTCAACATTCTGCGGAACTGTCAGAATACGGAGGGAATCATCAGTGTGAATTACCGGATCAGTGCGGTTCCTGCCATATACTTTGCATGCACGTATATACAAAGGATCAGTACCGACTCGTTCTGCATATTTTGTTTCATCATCATAATATCCGTACAAAATGATTCCCCGTTTTTTTGCTTCATTATTTTCCATCATGTCACGGGTATAAACCTGGTCCATATCCTCGTTCCATATTTTTGGGAAAAAACACGGAGAAACTGAACTTGTGACATATTCACCCTGAACAGGAAGTTTACCACGTGCGTCTATGATGATTCCTGTGTACGGACGGGATGAAATAGAATCAATCGGCGGCTCCGGAGTATACGGATATTTCTGCCTGATAAAAAGACGACCGATTTCATTCATATTCACTGTATTTACAGTTGAAAGGGTCGAACCATCCTCTGCAAATACATTCGGTGTCATTCTGCCTGCTTCTATAATATCCGTGATTTTTTCGAATGTAAGTGTATTGTCGAGTATGAAATCTCCCAGTTGTCTGCTGTTATCAATGCAGAGCGACAGCAGCGGATCTTTTATAAGCAGCGGCAGCTTCATATGCATGCGGACCGCAGCCGTATTTCTTCCGGACGGTAGTTCAATGCCTGCCTTTTTTGTGTCAAGTGAAACTGATGAAATAAACTGACGTGTAACCCAGTTTACTCTGCTCGACGATACCATTGTCATATGTGCGTCTGCTTGTGCAGTTGCCTGCAGCGCACCCAGAGTGAGAATTGTACCTGCTGTGAAAATCCGTAGAAATGATTTTTTCATAGTTCTGCTTTTTATTATCGGTTCAATCTGCAGGTATATAGAGAATTTTTCCAATCCTCAGTACTGCGTTTTCCGATATATTATTTGCCTCACAGAGTGATTTTACCGCAACATTGTATTTTCTGGCTATGCCCCATAACGAATCTCCGATTTTTACCGTGTACCGGGTACGAAAGGTATACGGCGTAATAGTACTGAGAGCGTCTTTTGCCGACTGTTCCATTCCTTCCGGAACCCGGATATTCCATGTTCCAATCGGCGGTGTTATGCCGCGCGTAAGAGCAGCATTGAGATTGAAAAGCAGTTTTTTGTCTATTCTAAGTTCGTCCGCAAGCCTTGCAAGTGAAATTGAACCTTCGACGTTTACGTAATCAAAATATCCTGCACGTGGATTTACCGGCTTTCCGTTTTTGTCTGCAGCCGCAGGAAGTGTTATATTGTAGTATTCGCTGTTTTGAGCAAGATCGGCTATCGCGATTAGTTTCGGTACGTACTGTACTGACTGATCGCGCAGCAGTTTGTGTTCAGCAAGATACCAGAAGTCTTTTCCCGGATACTTTCTGAGTGTGCGGGACATGGCACCTGTACCGCAGTTATAGGCTGCGATTGCAATCGGCCAGTCGTGAAAAAAGTTGTAGTTTTCCTGTAGTTTAGTGAGCGCTGCATCAGTCGATTTCCACGGGTCAAGCCGTTCATCTGCAAAGTCGCTGCAGATGAGAAAAGGTTTCGTACTGTTTGCCATAAACTGCCACAATCCGAGCGCTCCTGTTTTTGATTTTGCATTTGCCTTGTAGCTTGACTCGACAACCGGAAGGTATTCAAGCAGCGCAGGCATATTTCTGTTCTTTAGCTGTCTGCGTACATAGAGCCGGTACTGTTCTCCGTCTTCGAGTACCGAACGGAGCCATTTTATACCGCCTGGCGTAAGATAGTATTTCCGGTACTTGTCAACGAGTTTATCGTCTGAACCTGAGATTTCAAGCGGTGTGTACGGAACTGAAGGAGGTAAAACAGGATTTTCTATATCGTCCGCTGTTTCTTGAACGGTATCGTCTGTACTTACAGAGGTATCTGTCAATTTTTCATCTGCCGGCAGAGATACTGCGGACAGAATAAACAGAAACGCGGCGCACAGCAGCCGTTGGCAGCGCATTACAGTTTGTCGCCCATATAGATCCCTGCCCATTCCCAGTTTCCGTGAATGTCAGGATCGACGGGAAAGTTTACTTTGCGGAAATATAAATACCATGTTGAGACATACTGGCTCCAGCCCCATGTTTTGAGATATGCTTCATTCGGCGTTGTTCCCTCGTCGAGATTTTTACTGTAATAAATACGCTGACCCCGCATATAGTTGCGCATGGAGAATTCTTCCTGAGAATTCGGATCCATTTCGTCCTGCTTCCATGACATGGAAAAGAAATTTACTTTTGAACGGTAATTATCGAGTGCCCGCCAGTCATAGTTGCTGATTGCTGTCTTTACGGCATTTTCAAGCGCCGGCAGGCTTTCAAACGTCCAGTCTTTTGATGAGTTATTAAAATCGACAAGCTGCCGGGCTTCGATGTATGCATTCGGTTCTCCGGCTATCTGTATTGTTGATGCATCGGGTTGTTCGAGGAACAGTGAGAACGATTTAAGGGCCGGACTCCAGTCGCTGTCCTGTTCATATTCAAGTGCGAGCCGCAGGTATAATTCCGTAATGCTTACATTTGAGGGGAATCTGTTTATCATTTCATTAAAATATTTAATACGGCTGCGGGGTGTTTTGCTTATTCTGATAAGATTTTTCAGACATATAAAGTGAATTGACTGGCCTTTTACGAGTAAGTCGGGATATTGTCGCAGAATTCTGTCAAAATAGTATTCTGCAAACGGTTCAGCACCTGTTGATAAATATGCGTACGCTGTCATTAACAACCAGTATGAATCATAGGTGTCGTCGGGATGTCGTTCAACCCAGTCTGTAAGGAAAAGAATTGCATTTTGATAATCTTTTACGGAAAGTTGATTGTTTGCTATTTGATTTACGATTGCATAACGGCTGCCTGAATCAAGATTCGGTTTTTTAAGCAGTTCTTTCAGCTGCTGCTGGGTTTGATTTATTGTATTCATGTTTTTTACTGACGATGATGAACATGCGCATAAAGTCATCAATGATGCAGTACAGACTGCTGCAAAAAAAAATTTCTTCACCATATTTTTTACTCTAACACAAGCGGGTTGTTATTGGCAAGACTTCATGTAAGGTGTATTCTATATAAATCATGAAAAAACGCGGTCCAAAATTTTATAATGCGGTCCTTGCAATAGGCATGCTGTTGATTGTTATCGGTTTTCTTATGTTCGTGATGTTTTCTGAAACATCAGAAGACGTGTCTTTCGTACTTTGGCCTGTATTATTGATAGTCTGCGGTGCATTTTTTTTGTATTTTACTATGTCTTTTACAAACAGTTCTTTTCACCTCTTTCTTGGATTACTGCTTACTTCTTCCGGTATCCTGTTTTGTCTCTGCATCGGCAGAATAATTCCCTGCAGCGTAAAAGAATGGTGGCCGGCAACTGTCGTTTTTACAGGTTTTTCGCTTTTTGCTTCAGGCTATTACAAACATCGGCGGGTACTTTTTGCGTATACATTTCCAGCTTTTACACTTACCGTACTCGGAGGTTTGTTCCTGCTTTTTTCCTTTCATGTTATCAGTATTTCATTCCGTCATTTTGTTGCGTTTGCAGGTCCTTTTGTTCTTATTGCTGCGGGTGTATTCATGGTATCTCTTTTTTTGTTTCAGAAAAAACACAGCAGGTTTCATATTACCGATGAAACTGATGCAGTAAATGACGATACGTTTTTTCCTCCGGAACAAGGTGATAACAGGTGAGCAGGTTTGCAAAGTCTACTCTCTTTTTTATTATACTCTTTTTTATGATCATCGGCCTTTTTTTTTCCTGTGGTTCGTTACCTGAAAAAGCTGCTGTAAATCAGGCAAAAGGGGAGTATCCTGCTGATAATACTGAAGGGTCGTCTGCGGGAGGAACGTCAATAGAAATTGATAAATCGAAAAAAAACAGTAGAACGTATTTTTCTGCAATCGACAGAGAAATTATGTCTGCTGTTGAAAACGGCTCTCCGGAGTCAATCCGTGCCGCAGTTTCGGCCATCAGAAAGCCGGAACTTGATTATACGGAAACAGAAAAGGTGCTTCTCTCTGTGATGGCTGCTGTCATGGAGATGGTCTGGCCGTCTGAGAAAATTGACTGGGATGTGCCGGAAGTAAGCACTGTGACGCCCTATCTGGGGGCGATTGATTCTGCCCGTAAAGGTGTTTATGATTTAAGTACCGGTAATGTTGATTTTCTGACACTTGTTCTGCCTTCAATCGTTGTTGTTTCAGCTGATAAAATTTCAGACTATGCGCGGACTGCAGAACAGGCTTTAACGGACGGACTTCGCATATGTCCGGATTCGGTGCTTGCACATTATCTTCTTGGAATACTCTATGAGAAGACAGGCAGGAGCAGCGATGCGCTTTCTCATTTTGTATCAGCATCTCAAGGTGCGCCTTCGTGCCTTGAAACATCATATGCCCGTGCGGTCTGTCTTAAGAATCTGGGACGAATGGATGAATCGTCTGCAATTGCAGGAATGCTTGTTGCCCGGTATCCGGCTGACATACGAATTCTTAAATTGTGTGCAGAAACTTCATTTGCGTTAAAAAGTTATTCTGCGGCAGAGGAATATGTTGCCCGTGTGCTCCAGCAGGATCCGAATGATCTTGAATATATTCTGTTCCGTGCACGTATTCTTACAGAGAAAGGTGACTATATCCGGGCAGCATCGCTTCTTGACGTATATGCACGCCAGAACAATACATCGCGCGATTACCTGCTGCTGCGTGCACGTATTCAGCGTGACTGGAGTAAGAATATATCTGCTGCCGTGTCTACAATCGAGACAGCACTTGCAAAGTATCCTGATGATGTTGATATCCTTTTGTTTGCCGCTCAGCTGGCGTCTGTAACAGATGCTGCCGTCGGCGGTAGAACATCAGAACAGCTTGCTGAGGCTGTCCTGATGTCAGATCCTGACAATATAGAAGCACTCCGGTATCAGATTGAAGGAATGGTTGAATCCGGGGCATGGCCGAAAGCATATGTTTTGAGCAAAAAAATTCTTGCAAAAGATAATTCACACAAGACGGTATTTACTCATATCCGTATTTGTCTTGAACTTGGTAAAGCAGATGAAGCATGGAATCTTATTTCACCGCTCTATCATGATAATCCTGATGATGAGGATGTACTACAATCGTATATTGTGGTGCTTACGCGGACGGGGCGTGCCTCACAGGCTCTTTCGCTTATAAACTCCCGGTTGCAGAGTGCGTCACCAAAAATGAAAAGTTTCTTCTATTTTAGAAGAAGTTTTCTTGATTCGGGGCAGGATCAGATGCTTGCTGATCTCCGGTCGAGTCTTATTGCAAATCCGCGGAATGCGGATGCTTTGTTCCGTCTGTATCAGTTATATTACAACCAGAAAGATTATCTTAAAGCCCAATATTACCTGAAACAGGTGATTGCGCTTGATCCGAATAATGCAGCAATGCGGAAGCTTAATGACGATCTGATAAAGCTTATAAAATGATTACCTGCCCATCCTGTTGGGCAAGTTGGTTTTACTCTTGACTGTCTACTTCGTGCATGATATTCTTGTAAAACTGATATCTTTGTCAGATTTTACAGAAAAACAGGAAGGATATTTCTATGTCATTTGTTCCATTCTTACAGTCTGCCGGCAGCGCGTCTACAACAGGCGGTTTTTTATCATCAGCGGTACTGATGGTTCTGCTTATTGTAATTTTTTATTTCTTTTTAATTCGCCCGCAGAATAAAAAACAGAAAGAAACTGAAAAAATGCTTGCAGCTCTTAAAAAAGGTGATAAAGTTGTTACAATCGGCGGTATTCACGGAGTTATTTCTTCTCTGAAGGAAAAAACTGTCATCGTAAAAGTTGATGACAATGTAAAATTGGAATTCAGCAGGTCTGCAATCTCCGGAGCAGAGAATGAACCGGCTGTAAATGAAAAATCTGCAAAAGATAAGAAATCTTCAGACAATACAGCTTCTGTCCCTGCAGAAACATCTGAAGAAAAGAAATAATCTGGAGAAATCAAAATGAATAAGCGTACTCGTTTTGTAATTCTTCTTGTTGTTCTTGCTGTCTGTTTTGCTTTTTTGTGGCCTTCAATCAGCTGGTACTGG
>JBAYAJ010000081.1:0-10349 GCA_041669845.1 Treponema sp. | reverse complement strand
TGCCAGTGATTCTGCTGAGTAATCATAGAAAGCAGTTCCGTTCTTTATGCCGATACGGAAACCGTTCGCAAGTGTTTTATCCGGTTTTATCTCAAGACCTTTTGCAATCTCGTTCTTGAGTGCAGCTGTAAACTGCGATTGAAGCTTCTTCAGATCATTCTCACTAAGAAGAACTGAAATATCTTCAGCTTCTGTATTCTTAGTCCATGCTTTAACAGTTTCCGGGATAATTTTTACCAGTAAATCACTGGAATAAGCTTTTACAGTTTCAGCCTGCACGATTTTATCGAGTTCCTCAACAAGAGAATCACGGAAAGACAGAATCATATTTCGTCCCGCCTGTATAATCGCGTCTTCACTTGCCTTTTCCATACGCTTTGTTTCGGCTTTAGCATTCTTAATAATGCTTTCTGCTTTTTCTTCCGCAGTAGAAACAATTTCTGCAGCCTTTTTCTCGGCATCAGCGATTATTTTCTCAGAAGATTTTTCTGCGCTCGCTACACCATCTTTTTTGATCCTGTCGATCAGTTCCTGTAATTGGACATCCATTAAAAAACCTCTCTAAAACCCCATAAAGTAGTACTACCTTAAATGATAGCGATTAAGCCACTTAATTTCAAGGAAAACAGGTCTATTTTTTTCGACCATTGACTAAAACTTAAACCCATATATCGTTATGGCTTTATATTTTCCACCCGGCAGAAGAATACAGGATGGAAAGTCTTTTCTATTTGGTGAATCAGGAAAACACTGCGTCTCAAGACAGACGGCTCCGTGCTTTTCATATACAGACCCATTTTTTCCGACCGTTCCACCTATCCAGTTACCGGTATACAATTGCATGCCTTCCATATTCGAATCGACTGTCATGCACCTTCCTGAAACAGGTTCTGTAAGTTCTGCAACACGCACAATTTTTTCATCTGACACGGGAGAACCGCAATGCGGATTATCAGGATCATAGCAGTGCGTAACATAACAATGATCATAACCGTTTCCTGTTTCTTTAATATCCCGTCCTATTTTTTTATCAGCTCTGAAGTCAAACGGTGTATTTTCCACTCCCAGCAGTTTTCCTGTTGGAATCAGTTTACTGTCTGCATCAAGGGTATAATCGCAATTGAGCTTAAGTAAATGATTGTCAACAGTTCCACTTCCGGCAAGATTAAAATAAGAATGATTTGTAAAGTTTACAGGGCAGGACTTATCTGTAACGGCCGTATACCTGCAGGTAATATTATTCATATCGTCAAGCAGATATGTTACCTCGACTTTCATATTACCGGGAAACCCCTGCTCTCCATCGTGAGAAAAACGTGTAAATTTTACTCCTGACTGTGTTTTTGTGTTCACAATTTTAGCATGCCACACTTTTTTGTTCCATTCTGAGAATCCACCGTGAAGCACATTAGGTCCATCATTTTTATCAAGGATGTATTTTGTTCCGTCGAGTGTAAAAGAAGCCTTGCCTATCCTATTTGCAAAGCGTCCGATAAATGCTCCGAAAAAACATGTCCCATTGATATATCCGTCGAGGGTCGAATATCCGAGAACGACATCTGTACAGACTCCGACCGAATCTGTCAACACGATGCTCGTAATTGTACATCCATAATCAGTTACAGAAAAGGACATTCTCTTATTCTGTATTGTGTACAGTGTAACTTTTGTTCCGTCAGAAAGCATACCAAAACGCTGTTTTTCAATTTTCATACAAAAACTCCTATATAATAAAGAAAACAAAGCTTTGCTTTTTTTAATTCAAGACATGAATGATTGCTGCGCAACTGCCCGCAATCATTCATTATCCTTAACTGTTCATATCAAGCACCATCTGGACTTCAGACAGAGAACAGGACAATTTTTTTGCTATCTGTTCAACAGTGAATCCCGTTGATGCCAAATCTGTTACCTGTTTATTAAAATTTTTTTTAGGTTCTACAGGTGTCTCAGAAAAAAACACTTTGGGTGCAATTACAGGAACTTCTGCATATGCAGTTCCGTCTCCGCTGACAACCATTTTAGTCAGTGTACCGGAATCGTTTGTTTTTTCATCAAAAAGTGTTTTCTGCACTCCTGCAGCCCGAATCCCTGTATCAGTAACTTCATAGGCGGATTCAGGATGCGGCTTTGTAATACCTGCCGTACGTTTATACGTATCTGCTGCCCGTTTTTCAGCTGAAGTTGTTCTGTTCACTGCAGCCTGAAGTTCCTGAACAGATGCCCTTTTTTCTTCTTCTGCACGTGCAATTGCAATATGTTTATCGGCTTCAGCAATAATCAACTTTAATTTCTGAATTCTATCGTCAATAAGATTTATATTCCGTTCTGCATTCCTATTGATATCAAGTATCATATTGTTCATTTCAGATCGTGTTTTTGAGATGACGTCATCAGTAGAAAATAATTTTTTAAATTTTATAAGAAAAACGATCCAGAGAATAATAGTAAGTATTCCGATAGTAACAACAAATACAGCCAATTCTACCTCGTAATATTTATATGCTGTCCTAAATAAGATTCACGAATCCCGCTATCTTCCGATTTTTCTTCAGGTTTTTTTTCGTTCTGTTTCCGACGTTTCTTTCCGGTAAAACTACCAGATGTACTGTTCTGTCCTTCATCCTTAATTACAGGAGATTTCTCGTCTCCATCGGCTGTCCGATGAACTTTATCAGCAAGCTCTTTATTTTTCTGTACAACATTCTGCTGCTGCATGGCTTCGGTAAGTTGAGGTCCTTCCTGAGCACGTGCAACGGTTTGTGCAACATTTGCCATCTGAGAATACATTGTCTGAAGGTCAATTGGTTGAATAGCCATCTGGTCCCTTTATTTCTGCTGCCGGCGGTTCATATTTACCGCGCTTTACAAAACTGTTCTCGTAGTAGAATGTGACACTTGTAACTTCAGTATGGACCTCGTCGAGAACATCCCTCACATATATTTTTACACCAGCATATACTGTTCCGGATGCTTTTACTTTTCCAACAACTTTGAGTTCGCGCAGATGCTTTTGGAGTTTTTCTATCTCCGTCGACATCTCTGCGGATTCTGTACTGATTTGATCTTTACGTTCTTTGAGTTTATTAAGATTATCTTCCTTATCCTTCGGAAGCATACGACGTATTTTTTTCTGATTTTCGAGCGTAGAAATATCAAGATCAAGATTTTCAAGTTCTTTTACAAGATTTCCCTGTTTGTCCTGTAATTCATCAAGGCGCTGCTTAGCACGTGGATCAAAACCGACCTCAAGAATAGTTTCTGCACCGCCCCCGGGAGAACCTATATTCTTCGCAGCTATTTCTTCGGTTGCAAAAAGATGTCCACCTGTAATCTGAGCTTTCTTTCCGTTAAGAATAATATTTTTCATGGCAGTTACTTCCGAACTCATAATACTGTCTGTAACAATAACTGAATCCTCAACTTCAACCTTTGCTGCCTGAATAAACTTTGCCCACAGAGATTTTTTACCGGTAAGACATCCTTCATCTTTGCCGAACACGCCTTGTTGAACGATTATGTCTCCTCCAGCATTTATTCTGCATCTTCCAACTGTTCCGCTTACCTCAATGTTACCGGAAGCATCTACATTGAAACCATCTTCTACATTTCCTTTTACCATCACAGTACCAAGAAATTTAATATTTCCTGTTTTGATATTCACACCATCAAGCTGAAGAAGCGGTTCAACGGTAATTTTTCCTGCAACAAGCATAACCTGCCCGTCTTCCTCCGCTATTACCGTAACACCGTCAGAGTCAAGTCTGACGTTCTTTCCGAGAGGGATAGGAATGTCTTTCCCGTTTTTAGCTTCAAGATACCGGCCGGACAGCGTTTTCCCTCCCTTTCCGCGTTCTGCTGGAATTTTTTGTGCCAGCCGGCCGCCCTTGATGACATTCTGAATCAGATTGAGTTCCTTAAAATCAACCTGCCCGTTCGCAGATTCTTTTGCATGAAGTTTTGTCGGATCGGTTTCAAAATCATAAGCAATATATGCATCACGTCCGTCGACAGGAGGAATACCGGCCGCAACTTCATAAGGAATATTATATACCGGATTATCAACAAATTCCGATATTTTATCGTCTTCAATTCCCGCCACAATCCCCTGAGCTTTGAGCGCACGTTCAATCATTAAAGCTGAAACATCTGCACCACTCATAGCAGGAGCAGTTGCGGTAAGGGTTGCTTTCATTTCATCTTTTGAAATATCAATAGATATTACAGCATCACCTGCGGATACATGTTTATATTCTCCAACAGGCTGATAGTCCTTTTCTGTTCCCTGTTTTATATATTTTTGAACAAGATCATCCTGAATTGTAATTGTGTCAGGACGTTTCAGATGCTGCAGTACTTCTCGTTCATCAACAGATTTTCCATTTCCTGAAGGAAGCAATACTTTTATCATTATCTGCGATCCAAAATGGCGTATATAATACAAACCGTCACTGTTGATTACCTTCTGTTCTTCTATTTCATTCTCATTGCCAAACAGATCATCACTAACTGACTTTCTGGAGAGATTTAAAGTAGCCTGATTTTGATAAATACGTAATTTCCACGGTTTTTTCCCAATTCCAAGAAAACCATTGCTGCCTTTTTCCACAACTTCATATTCAAGATTTGCAGTTTTTGTATCAAGCTGGACAGAAGCATCAACTAATGCCTCGTCAACCGAATCTGCATTGACATCGACATTATGCATCTTATTGTCACGTTCGAGAAAAACCTTCATGTCTTCACGAATATTTTCCAGTGATACCATATTCCTAAATTATTCCTTTGCGAAGATTTGTCAATTTCGCACGCAGGCGGAGATTTGCTTTCGTGTGAAGCTGAGAAATCCGTGATTCACTCACGTTAAGAACCTGTCCTATTTCCTTAAAAGTCAGATCTTCATGATAATACAGAACAATTACCATTTTTTCTTTTTCAGGCAGCTCATTTATCGCCTGTACAATTACTTTCTTTATTTCGTCCCGTTCGACTAAAGCATCAGGATTCATGCTTGAAGGAGATTCTATGCTGTCTCCGATGGACATGTTTCCAGAATCATCTCCATTGTACCAAACATCGTTCAGTGACAAAACACTTGTCCCTGATACTTTCATAATAGTACGATGATAATCATCTTCACTCATACCCAGTGCATCGGCTATTTCCGCATCACTTGCAGTTCGGCCAAGTTTAGATTCAAGTCCGTTGATTGCATCTTCAATTTCACGTGACTTTTGACGCACTGAACGGGGAACCCAGTCTATCTGACGAAGTTCATCAAAAATGGCTCCCCGTATTCGTGTCACTGCATATGTCTTGAATTTTACATTTTTTTCCGGATCATACTTTTCTATTGCATCAAGCAGACCGAACTGACCGAATCCTACAAGATCATCAAATTCGACACTGTTTGGCATTCCTACGGAAATCTTACCGGCTACATATTTTACAAGCGGCATATACTGACGTATAAATTTATCGCGAAGTACAGGTGATTTTGTTTTCCGGTATTCTACCCAGAGGTTATCTTCTTCTTTTTCATCGTTGACCTGATCTGCCATATATACTCACCTTTATTAATTTTCTTTATCTTTTGCCAATACAGTACTTATTGCTCTTGCCATAACAGCCGCATCTTTTACGTCTGTTTTTTCATCATTTTTATGGGTAGCTCCTGCTTTTGAAAAATCAGAATCTTCTATAATATCATCATCAGAACCAGAAGTCTTCAAATCTTTTAAATCTGGAAGTTCGTCAAGTGTATCGTTTTCAAGATTTTGAACATATTCTGTATCATCAGCATCAGCATCAGCTTCAGCTTTTATTTTATCAGGTTTTACAGCTTCGGTACCTGACAAATTTTCAGCATTTTCCTGAAGTGATACAGGAACAAAACCTTCTTCCGATGCAGAGTTTTCAACGTTTTCCTGCTGTTCTTCTACGGAATCAGCCCGATCCAATTCATGAATAGTATCTATATCATTAACAGGAGAATCAGACTGTTTACTGAAATCGGAGGCTTTATTTCCGTTTTCCAAATAATCATTCTTATTGAGCATCTGATGGTTATTTCCAACAAAAAACTGCGGTGAATTTTCTTCTACAGGAAGTTCCTCATCCTGTACCGTTATATCTACTACACCGCCGGTTTTGGGTACTGAATCGACGACGGTACCTTCCGTCGATACGGACTGTCCGTCGATACTAAGGACACCATCCATAAGAAACTGGATAAAAAAAGCCAATGCTCCGAATACCCCTGCAAAAATCACAGCCATAAGAATAATATGAAAAAATCCGCTGTGTGAAAATAATCCTGCTGCAAAAGACAAAAGGAAACCGCATATTGCAAAGCCAATGACAAACTTGATATTTTTCATATGCACCTCCCTTCAATTCTTTATATAGCAGATAATATACTTATATTATATTACATTTGCAGATAAAAATACAGTATATATCATTACTTCTTTCTACCCAAAAATTTTCTCAGGAAGCTGGATACACCTTCATTTTCAGAAGGTTCTGTTTTTTCAATACGTCCGATAATATGCTTTATACACATGGCAGGTTTTGATGTCGGATTAACGACAATAAAAGGTTTCTGACGGATAACTGATGCCTGCACGACAGGATCATCGTAAACAAAACCGATATAATCAACTTTATACCCAAGAAACTGTCCTACAATCGTTATAATCCGTTCCGAGATTCTTTTTCCTTCATCAGCAGAATGAACACGATTTACAAGCAGCTTGAGGTTCACAGGATGTTCAACTATTTCAGTCGTTATAATTTTAATAATTCCGTATGCATCCGTAATTGCGGTCGGTTCGGGAGTAGTCACTACATATACTTCATCTGCCGCAGCAACAAACTGTAAAACATTATTTGCGATACCGGCGCCCGTATCTATAATTATAATATCGGCTGTACCCAGAGAGCCGAACTGTTTTGCAAAATCATCAAGTTCTTCTACCGAAAGATTTGCAATTTTTGAAAAGCCGTTCGCACCGGCAATAAATTTTATTCCAAATTCGGTATCGAGAATTATTTCTTTCATTGTTTTCTTTTTATTTATGACATGCATAAGATTGTATGTAGGAACAACGTTAAGAAGTACATTTACATTTGCCATTCCAAGGTCACCGTCAATGAGTATAACTTTCTTTCCGATCTGGGCATATGCTATAGCCATATTAACGGCAACGTTTGTTTTTCCTACGCCGCCTTTCCCGCTTGTTATTGCAATAATACGGGTCTTATGTCCGTTTTTATCGGATGCAGACATTTTTTTCTCAGGTATGTCATTTCTCATCAGTTCTCTTAATTCTTCAGCTTGCTCTTCCATCGTTATTTTTCTCCAAATACATCTTCAATATGAACACGGTCTACATCAAATCCTGACAGGTTAATAAGAAAATTTATAACATCCGCATGGCGGAGGTTCCTTGTCACGTACTGTCCGTCCGTTATATATGACAGTCTCTTGTGTTTTTCATGCAGGACACTGATTATATTTCCGTACTGATGAGATTCATCACATTTCGTTACTATGACGGAATTGTAATGAAACGGTTCATAATTTTCCATAATATTTTCCAAATCACGGGCTTTTGTAGATGCAGATACAGACAGATACACGTCGGGATTCAATCCCTCTATTTGAAGCAGCGATTTCATCTCTCCTATATGAACTGAATCATTCGGACTGTATCCACTTGTATCAATAAAGATTGCATCAGCACTGTCCTTTTTTTCGTCATATATTTTACGCATATCCTCGACAGTCTCTGCTTTTTGAACCTGTGTACCAATTATATCGCCATATTTGGAAATCTGTTCATATGCCCCTACGCGCATACTGTCTATTGTTACTATACAAAGTTCTGGCAGCGACAGATGTGCCTTTTTGGCATCCATTACCATCTTTACAGCAAACTTTGTGATCGTCGTTGTTTTCCCAACCCCAGTCGGACCGACGATGACGACGACATGAGGCGGCCGCATTACCTTTTCAGGAACAATCGATATGGATTCACCTATCCAGTCAACAACTTTCCGCTGTACAGTTTTGAAATCTTCAAGAGAATCAAGAGAAAATGTGGATTTAATTCTGGCGGAAATATCTGAAATGTAAGAATAAGTAAATTCGTTGTCTGCAAGAAGTTCTTCGATTTTTTTTATAGTCGGATGTTTATCCGGCGAAGAGACAGAGATACTCTGAATCTGCTTTGTAAGAGTATCCTGCAGTTCGCTGAACTTTGTGTCCAATGTTGTAATCTGATTTGAAACAGCTGCGGCCTTTAAAAAATCATCACGGTTCTTCCGGAATGCTGCAATTTCGTCATCCGAAGTTTTTTGCGGCTGTACAGAAACCGGCTGAGAACTGATATCAACTCCATTGTTCACCGTATAAGTAACTTCAACCCATTCCTTCTGCCCGAGGCCAAGAAAACCACCATGGAGAATCTGACGTTTTCCACGTATTGTATATTCATGTCCGAACATTTTAAACAGCTTCTCCTTGCATTCTGAAAGAGTGGCTGCGGATATTTTCTGTACTGGTACGTCCTGCTCTCCATTATACATTTTGTATATTTACCCCTTTTTCTTCTGCAATTTCTCCAAGCACTTCCACTTTTATATCCTTTCCAGCAGTAACTATTTCCCTGTCAGATATAACGATTATATCGGGCATCTCCCGTTCAATCGAATTCCATACCAGACGACGTACAACAGATGCACTCATAACGATTGGAAGATATCCCCTGCTGCGCATACCGTTATATGCATTGTGCATTACCGTATCCCATCTGCGGGAATCGACAGGATCAAGTGCAGCATACGGTTCCGAACCGTCCTGCATGTGTACGGTATGGTCAAGCAGCATCTGCGACAGATCCTGTGACAAACTCATTATTCTAAGCGTATTGTCCTCGTCGACAAACTGCCGGCATATCTGTAAACCGAGTGCCTCTCGTACTTTTTCGGTGAGATCCCACGTATTATGCGTAATGGCACTGTAATTCGCAAGTGTCTCCAGAATCACGACAATATTGCGAATCGAAACGCGTTCCTGAAGCAGCGCACGCAGAATCTTCTCTATCTCACCATAAGTAAATTTCTTGTCGCCGTTAAGTACTTCGTCGACGACAACCGGATTTGTTTCTTTTATGCGGTTAATAATTGTCGACACTTCCTGACGCCCAAGTATTTCTGCCGCATGAGACTTTATTATTTCAGTAAGATGGGTAGCAATTATAGTCGGAGGATCTACTACTGTATAGCCGTTACGTTCTGCTTCAGAACGCTTTTCTTCTGGAAGCCATATTGCAGGCATTCCGAATGCAGGATCCTTCGTTTTTTCGCCCTGGAGTTCCTCTACGACATTACCGGTATTCATGCACATATAATACCCTAAACGAATCTTGCTTTTTCCTGCCTCAATACCGCGTATTTTGAAACTGTATTCATTGGGATCAAGTGTCATGTTATCGACGATACGGATAGGAGGGACAATAAGCCCCATGTCAAGTGCAGCTTCATGACGGATTCTTGTAATACGTTCAAGAAGTTCTGCTCCCTTCTCTTTATCGACGAGCGGGATAAGCGCATATCCAAGTTCCAGCGAAAGTGTATCAAGAGGCGCGATCGATTCTGTATCGGCAGGGCCGCCGCCCTTCTGATTCTTTCCTTTTGCTGCAGCTGCAGCTGCAGCCTTTTCTTTTTCGCTCTTCTGCGACCATGAAATACGAAATCCGATATAAAAAAACAGCGCCCCTAGAACGACGAGCAGCATCGTTGCACCAGGTCCGTTGCGAACAAAAGAAATACCCATAAGTGCGAGCGCTGTCCCAACAATTTCATACACATAACCTGAAACAGTGAATTCATGCTTAAGCTGTTTGTCGAACGGTTCGTCGGAACTTGAACCGGTGACGATAAGCCCCGTCGCAAAAGACATCATAAGAGACGGTATCTGAGACATCAACCCGTCACCAATAGTAAGCTTTGAGTACGACAGGATAGCATCTGCAGCAGACATATGATTAAGCACCATGCCTACGACAAAACCGCCGATAAGGTTTATAACCGTTATAAAGATACCAGCCTTGACATTTCCGGAAACAAATTTTGAAGCACCGTCCATTGTTGAATAAAAGTCACTTTCCCGCCGGACAGCAGCCTTCTGCACCTTTGCCTCATCCTCGGTGATTGCTCCACTGTTCAACTGGGACTCAATGTCGAACATCTTTGAATTCATCGAATCAAGCGAAAAGCGTGCTGCTACTTCGGAAACGCGGGTTGCACCTTTTGTAATAACGACGACCTGTACAACAATAAGA
>JBAYAJ010000080.1:0-10361 GCA_041669845.1 Treponema sp. | reverse complement strand
CTGCATGCCCGATATTTCAAGCATTTTGGCGGCAAGGACTACATGCAGCCTGAATGCCAGAACACCTGTATAATCACCGGTCAGTCCAAGAAGTCCGGAAATCTCCCAATGACGGGTTGCCAGCACATCAAGAAGATATGGCAATTTATGCTCCGGAGTAAGATTGAACATGTTTTTGAATGCATTTTCACACGCGGTTAAAAACGGGTTTATGACGGTAACATCCATATAAAGTATCTCTGTGCTATATAGTATAACCGGGAACATCTGATAATGCAAATTCCCGTAGTATACTGTTGTTCTGATCCGGTCCGGTATGTGTACACTGTGCGGTCCGGTATGTGTACACTGTGCAGGCCGGCATGCGGCACAGTGCGGACACGATTACGTACACTGTGCAGACCGCACTGCGGCGCCATACCGTGCTGCATCAGGCGTTAAATGCAGTACGGATCAGCGGTTAAATCGTGTCCGGATCAGAAATCAGTCTTCCCGTCAGGGCACGCCGCCGGCTGCCTCCCAGAACTGGTCGAGCGGCCCTCTTCCGTGTCCGACTGAAAGCCCTGCAGCAATTGCACCCGTTACATACTGTTTTGCAAGCAGAACACTTTTTTTAAGCGTATGTCCCTGTGCAAGGCGGCATGCTGCGGCACTCGAAAGCGTACATCCGGTACCGTGTGTATTCGGATTTGCAATGCGTACGCCGGGATACGTGTGTATGCCGGAACTACTTGCAGAGCAATCCGCCATAAGACGGCCCGATTCGTAAAGTACATCGTTGGCAGAATCAGGATCGTGTCCTCCCTTCACAAGTACTGCGCATTCTGCGCGGACAAGAGCATCGCGCAGCACGGCAGCTTCGTCAAGGTTCGGTGTTATCAGTTCGGCAAGGGGAAAAAGTCTGTCTGTCAGGATACGTACTGCATCTTTATCAAGCAGCAGCCGGCCGCTTGTCGAAACAAGTACGGGGTCGAGTACGACATGCCGCACATTGTACTGTTCAAGTTTCCGTGCAACAGTTTCTGCAATTTGCGCCGTCGCAAGCATCCCGATTTTTACTGCATCCGGGTGAATATCGGAACAGACGCTGTCGAACTGAGCTGCTACAACCTCCGGTGGCAGCGGATATACAGATTGAACGCCGAACGTATTCTGTGCCGTTACGGCAGTGATAACGCTTGTCGCATACAACCGGTGCGCAGAAATAGTTTTTATATCTGCCTGAATTCCGGCACCGCCCGAACTGTCGGAACCGGCAACAGTCAGTACGCTTTTCATTTTCATACCGGCATATCCCTGAACGAAAAACACGAGCAGGCTGCCAGTTTCTGAAGCTGCAGCCAGTCACCGTTACCGGCTGTACTTCCGTCATAAACCGCGCATACGGGAAAACCTGCCTGTACAGCTGTCCTTCCGGCGTACAGAGCGTCTTCAAAGACGACTGTGTGCGGCGTATCTGTTCCCATACACCGCTGTGCTTCAAAATAAATATCCGGTTTGTCTTTGCCCGTACCAAGTTCCGAACAGGTACACAGTTTCGTAAAACAGCAGTCAAGCCCGAACCGCTTCAGACAGGCTTCCGCACAGCGGCGGTCTGTCGACGTGGCAAGCACCATCGGTATTCCACGGGAATGGAGTGTTTCAAGAAATGTCCGTACACCGTCTTTCAATCTGAGTGTTCGGGCATACTGGCTGTATATAATATCATCAATTTCTTCTATTATAGTATATATTGAATCTGAAATTCCGTATGTCTGCTTGAAATATACGGCTGTCTGCCGCATATCAAGAGATTTTGTCCGGTTCCAGATATCCGGTTCTGGTTCTATCTGTTTCGACTGAAGATACAGTTCTGCCGCATGCTGCCACATCGGCATTGAATCAAGCAGCGTTCCGTCCATATCGAATACGGCAGCCTTCATTAACTGCATAACGGCGGACCGGGCTGTGCGTTCTTTTTCCGCACGCAGCCCGGCGGTGCATGAAGCGGTAAAGGATCTGCATACAGGTGCAAGTGCACGTGCCGCAGCCGTTATGCTGGGAGAGGCAAACAGTGCCGATACGACAGCGGCACCGGCTATTCCCGTTCCTTCAAGGAGCGGAATATTTTCTTCGTGTATTCCGCCGATTGCAACTACAGGAATTGTAACCGCAGCGCAGACAGAGGCAAGACACTTCCTGCTTACGGCGGCGGCATCATTTTTCGTAAATGTCGGAAATACGGCGCCCACACCAAGATAGTCTGCTCCCGCCGCCTGAGCACGTACAGCCTGTTCAACAGTCTGTACAGAAACACCCAGAATCATACCGGGACCGATACGCTGCCGGACTTCTGCTGCATCAGTATCGTGCTGGCCGACATGTATACCGTCTGCTTTCAGCAGAAGCGCTGCTTCCACATCATCATCTACAATAAATGGTACATTATGCACTCTGCACACGTCCCCCACAGCTTTGCCGATGCAGAGCATATCGCTGCGCGGAACATCCTTTTCACGCAGCTGAATCATCGTCGTACCACCGGTGATACAGTTCTTCACAGCCGATGCAAGAAGAGCCGCTCCACAATGATCTCCGGCAGGAAACGGATGCGGAAGCCACGAACGGTCTGTCACACCGTACAGAGAAAGCGAGGAAAGAAGGTCAGCGTTCTTCAATTTTACATCCTTCCGCAAACGACTGCGGAGTAAGCATACTCATGGCATCCAGCAGATATGAGCGGAACGAACCGGTTCCTGCTCCGGCGTCAGCCGTTTTCCGGTACGCCCGTTCACCGCATAGCCCCATAGCACTCACAGCAGCAGCTGCAGCTTCAACAGGATTTTCCGGGTTCGCTCCGCAGAACGCAGCCACAACAGCACCGAGCATGCAGCCGCTGCCGGTAATCGATTTAAGCATCGGGTGTCCGTTCCGGCAGATATACGCTGTTCCTCCGCCGCAAATGATGTCCAGAGCTCCCGTTACCGCTATAACCGAACCGGTGCGTACGGCAAGACTGCGCACAAAGCCGGCAGCGGCGTCAAGATCCGCTTCCGTCACCGTATCTGCAGCAGCGGCGTCGACACCTCTTGTTGTACCTTTTCCCTGTGCAATCGTCTTTATTTCCGACATGTTTCCCTTTATGACGGTGAAATGAATGCTGTCCATAAGACGACGGACGGTATCCGTACGGAACGGCGACGCGCCCGCACCGACAGGATCAAGAACAACAGGATGATGCAGTTCTTCTGCCTTTTTTCCGGCAAGTACCATAGAATCGACCGTACGTGCGTTCAGAGTACCAATATTTATATACGTGGCCGAACAAATGGCTGTAATACCGGCCGCTTCAGCTTTGTCGTCCGCCATAATCGGAGACGCACCGCACGCAAGAACCATATTGGCCACGTCGTTTACTGTCACGTAATTCGTAATACAGTGAACGAGCGGCCCTGTCTTTCTTACAGCCTCAAATACTGTCGTCAGTGTTTCTTTTTTCATCTTTTCCTCCTGACAGAAAATCATGAGGAGCCTGCTCTTCCGTAGACGTAAAAAGGAAATTCCACAAAACACCTGTAAAAAACAAAAAAGGATTTCCCACGAAAGGAAATCCCTGTATTGACGTCAGCATCACTTGTGATTCCCTCCGTTGGCATTACCCAAATCAGGTTTTACGGGTCGAAGTTCGGGTACTTCCTCTCAGCCTGCCCGGCGAAAACGCCACAAGCTCCCCTTGTATGTAAACTGTTTATTAAAGTAAAACTATCATATTCAAGCAAATAATACAACAGTCAGAATCATTTTACACCTGTTTTTCTGCGTATTCGTGCATTGATGATTTCCGATATAATACTGAACGAAAATATCATGATAACAAGTACTGCAGACGATAAATCGGCTATCTGAGCCGCGTTCGGAGCAAGCGCTTCTGTTCGAGCTCCCCAAATATGAAGTGCAAGTGTTTCTCCCGGACGGAACGGATTTATCGGACATGTAGCTGAAAGCATGTTCCAGTTTGTCCAGTCGATATCGGTACTCATACCGGCCGTATACAAAAGCGCAGCGGCCTCCCCGAATCCGCGCCCAGCTGCAAGCATGACTCCCGTCATAATCCGTGTGGCGGCGGCAGGCAGAAGTACGTGGTATATAGTCTGCCAGTGCGTTGCGCCGAGTGCAAAACTGCCTTCCTTTAAATTTTCCGGCAGCGATTTAAATGCATCCACGGTCGTTGACGCGATAAGCGGCAGATTCAGGATAAACAGTGCAAGCGCACCTGCCATAAGATTCCAGCGCGAGTGAGTCATCAGAATAAAAACAAGATACCCGAAAAGTCCGACTACGATCGAGGGCAGCGACGACAGCGTTTCTATCGACATTTCAAGAAAACCGGTAAACCGTCCCTGAGTAGCATATTCAGCCATATAAATTCCGGTAGCCGTACCAAGCGGAATACTGATAATAAGCGAAAGAATTACAAGATATATTGTATTAAAAAACTGATTTCCTATTCCTGCGTCTGAAAAAGAAAAAAGAGAAAAATCGAATCCCTTAAAGCCCTTTATGATTATATACGTTACAAGCGCTAAAAGGAAAAGCAGCAATAGTCCGCCTATACTGTAAAAAACAACTGTCATTACCGAATTCTTTATTTTTTCAATTTTAAGATGGTTGTTCATTTTTTCCCTTCCCTTCCTTTGTTTGAGGAAAGCATGTGTATAACAAAGATAAACAGCAGCGAAATAAGATACAGCAGCAGCGCCATCGTCCATAGTGCCATATTATATTCGCCTCCGTCCATTGCTCCCCCCATATCAGATGCAATCGCTGTTGTCAGTGTAGTAGTAGGACTTAGAAGAGAAGCAGGAAACGATTTCATCTTGCCGATGACCATTGCAACGGCAAGCGCTTCTCCGAAAGCCCGGGAAAGTCCCAGTATGACTGCCGTAAAAATACCGTTTTTAGCCGCAGGGAGTACGGTGCTGTGTATAACCTGCCACCGGGTTGCACCGAGCGCATATGCACCTTCGCGGTATTCCAGCGGAACAGCACGGATTGCATCTGCCGTTACTGTTGTAATAGTCGGAAGTATCATAAGCGCCAGCACAAGTGCAGCCGAAAGCACCGTAAAACCGTGCGGCAGATTGAATAAATTTTTCACGAATGGAACAAGCAGGGTAAGACCAAGCCATCCGTACACTACCGACGGGATTCCGGCAAATATACTTACCGCCGGCTGAAGTATACGGGACCCGGTAACCGGTTCAATTTCCGTCATAAAGACAGCTGCGGCAAAACTGAACGGAACGGAAATAAGAAGTGCCAGACCGCAAGTCAGCAGAGAACCGACAATATAAATAAGTGCACCGACTTTTCCGCCGCCTGCATCAGTATCTTCCGGTCTCCAGTCTGAACTGGACAGGAATTCCAGTATATTGTGTTTATATATCGTAAATGTTCCCATGCCTTTTATAAGCAGGAAGAATCCGATTGACAAAGTAAGAACTATAACAAGAATACCACACACTGTTACAGCAATTTTTCCCGGGTATTCTTTTACTATCATTTCTCTGTTGTGCAAATTAATAATCCTCTGTCTGGTTACGATAAACTGCGCGTTTAAAAAAACGGGATGTCCCTCCGCTCTCTCCATGCCGGAAGGACACCCCGGAAACTGGTTCATAAATCAGCGGGCAACCTTCATCTTTGATGCAACACAATATCCCTGTGCTTCCATAAGTTTCCCGTAATCGTTTCCCATAATGTATGCAATAAAATCATTTGCAGCTTTATTACTGCTTCCTTTTGTATACATATGTTCATATCCCCATACCGGATATGATCCGCTATAGGTGTTTTCCATCGTAGGAGCAACTCCGTCGATTGACACAGTACTTACAGCCGTATTGTTCACCAGATATGAAAGTGCAAGATAGCCGACAGCACCTTTATTCTGAGAAACGGTCTGCAGCAGTGTACCTGAATCGTCCGTTTCAAGTGATTTGTTTGATGCTTCATCATTATTATCGAGCGCATACTGTTTAAACAGTGCACGTGTACCTGACGTTGCAGGACGTGTAACAAGCAGTATTGGTTCGTCCGGGCCTCCGACATCTTTCCAATTCGTTATTTTTGCGGTGAAAATTCCGATAAGCTGCTGTTTTGTAAGACTCTTGACCGTTTTTGCAAGGTCGTTGTTGATAACAGGAGCCATCGTAATAATGCATACTTTGTGGTCGACAAGAGCAGCTGCTTTTGCTGCACCAAGCTTGCTCTCCGCAAAAACGTCCGAATTTCCGATATCTACGCTTCCGTCAGAAACCTGCGCAAGTCCTGTTCCTGATCCACCGCCGCTTACATTAACCGATACGGCCGGATTAACATTCTTGTATTTTCCTGCGGCATCCTTTACAAGCGGCAGAAGAGCCGACGAACCCGAGGCCGTAACAGTAACCGCGGTTACTTTTTCCGAATCCTTTACTCCGTTGGCAAAAACAGACGATGCTGCGAGCATCATTACCAACCCGAATACTCTACCTGTAATTTTTTTCATCTTTAATCTCCTGTGAAAGTTGATTACAATCATGGACGACACTAAAAATATCTTTCCATAATTAGTACTCAAAATCTACAGGAGAACTGTTTCTTTTTTGTAAATCAAATGTTAAATATCAGTTAATGATACTTTTATCATGTGCTAAAATACTGCCTGCAATTTTATCAAGAGGAGTGATTTCACAGGCACCGTTCAACGCAATTGCTTCTTTCGGCATGCCGAAAACAATACACGTCGCCTCGTCCTGGGCAATCGTATATCCGCCGGCATCACGAATAGCCTTCATCCCCGCGGCCCCATCGCGTCCCATACCGGTGAGTAATGCCGCAATACAGTTCTTCCCCACCGATTCCGCCGCAGAATTGAACAATACATCGACTGCGGGCCGCTGTCCGAAAAGTTTCGGTCCATTTTTTATCCGTATAATGTAGTTCGCTCCGGAAGATGTTACGAGCATATGATAACCTCCCGGAGCAATATAGATCGTACCCGGCATAACAGTTTCTCCGTTTTCTGCTTCCTTCACATGAAGCACACAAAGCGAATCAAGCCGTTCAGCAAACGAAGCTGTAAACCGCTCCGGCATATGAATTACGGCAAGAGCCGGTGGAAAATCAGGTGTAAAATGAGTAAAGAGTTCTTCCAGTGCAATCGTACCGCCTGTCGACGCTCCTATAACAGCAAGTTTGTTTGTGGTAGAAATGTGTGAAAGTGTATGAGAAACAGGTGAAAAATTCCGGGTATCTGCAGCCAGCCGCTCAGACGCAGAAAAAAGACGGGAGATCGGACAGGAAGCAGCCTCCCGTATTTTATGGCAAAGATCATCAATAATATCTCCTACGGAAAAAGGCCCCCCCGGTTTATGAACTATATCAACAGCCCCCAGCTCAAGCGCCTGAATTGCCGCAGGATTATTTGTAGAAACAAGAGAACTTACAATAATAACGGGCAGCGGTTTATATTTCATCAGATATCTGAGAAAAGTAAGCCCGTCCATACGCGGCATTTCTATATCAAGTGTAATAACATCAATAGTTTCATTCTCGATTTTATTCCGCGCAATAAATGGATCACCTGCCGTACCCGCTACTTCTATCTCAGGACAACTGGATAATTCGCGGGAAAGAATATCCCTGACAATAGCAGAATCATCGACGATAAGAACTTTAATTTTCTTTATATTCATGTATACCTCATTCAATACATACGCCGGTAGATTGAACTCCCAATTTTTTTAAGATTCTCCGGTTGCTGAAGAAGAACTTCTGCATGACCTATAAAAAGCGAACCGCCTACTTTTAAATTTGCGGTTATAGTAGAAATAGCCTGAGAACGGGATTGTTCATCAAAATAAATGAATACGTTACGGCAGAAAACATAATCAAATGGTTTTGGAAAACGGACAGGATCCATCAGATTTATATTTTTTATTGAAATAAACCTGCGGAGAGAATTATTAATAGTGTAAAAATCGTCGCCGGATGGAGTAAAATACCGGTGCTTCACGTCAACAGGCATTTGTGCAAGCCGGCTTTCATGGTATACTCCGCGGTTAAATTCTGCAAGAACGTCGCGGTTAAGATCTGAAGCAACAATATGGAAATTTCTGATTTTCTCATCAATAAGAGTCATAGCTATGGAATACGGCTCTTCACCGGTGGAACTTGCCGCACACCAGATAGTATATGAAGGTTGAGAAGAATGGTGTATGTCGGCGGCAAGCTCCCGGAAATGTTCCGGTTCGCGGTAGAAGAACGTATGACAGGTCGTAATATAAGAAATAAATTTTTCGAGGCAGACTCTGTCTTCAGCTGCAAGAT
Source organism: Treponema sp. (assembly GCA_041669845.1). Classification (GTDB taxonomy): domain Bacteria; phylum Spirochaetota; class Spirochaetia; order Treponematales; family Treponemataceae; genus Treponema_D. The sequence goes on along the minus strand of JBAYAJ010000080.1, from coordinate 2,009 downwards.
GATCACATAAATCATCCGCCCCGGAATATTCTTCTTTTGAGATAAAACGATCTAATTTTGGCAGCAGACGGGAAACTTTATCCGGACCGATGTAAAGACCGTACTTCTGATAGGCAAGGTTCCGGATAGTATTCAGCTGCTTTTCAGTAATCTGCAACATATTCGTTAAATACCCGACAGATAAATAATAATTTTATACCGGCTTGAATTCTTCATCATCTTCGAAAGAAATCGAATGTGCTTTCTTTGAATCAGAAGAAGGCTGATCGCCCGGTTTCCGGGAAACGTTTTTCGCTGCTGAGGAACCTGCCTGAGCCGATGCAGACGTTGTATTCTTACCCGGACTGACCGATGACGAACTTTCATCATCGGTTGACGCCTTTGCCGGTTTCCGGGAAGGAGCATTATGATGTTCTGCAGCGGTGGACACGGATTTATGCCCCTTCGAAGTCTGCTGAGCACCTGCATTTTCTGTTTCTGTATATGCATTACCACTTACAATAAGATAAAGTGTATCGACTATATCATTAAGACCTGTCACCTGGCTTTGCAGCTCTTCCGCCGCACTGGCAGTTTCTTCAGCACTTGAAGCATTAGCCTGTACCACTGTATCGAACTGAATCATTGCCTTATTTACCTGACCAATTCCTTCATCCTGCTGTCCTGATGCTGTTTCCACTTCACGATTCATTTCCATGACTTTCTTTGAATTGGAAAGAATATCCTTGAATATTTCGGAAAGCTCTTTCGAAATTGACATTCCCGATTCGACATTCTTGAGTGTATCTTTTATCATGCTGGCAGTTTCTTTAGCGGATTCCGATGAACGGTTTGCAAGATTTTTTACTTCGTCGGCAACTACGGCAAATCCCATTCCCGCTTCTCCCGCTCTGGCCGCTTCTACAGCTGCATTAAGCGCAAGCATATTCGTCTGGAATGAAATATCGTCAATAACGTCAATAACGTTCTTTATATCCTCTGTAGATTTTGAAATATTATTCATAGCCATAAGCATATCGGTCATTTTATCATAACCGTTCTGACTTGCTTCCGTTGCTTTTTCAGAAAGGAGGCTGGCCTGCCGGGTACTGCCCAGATTCAGCTTTACCATTGAAGAAAGTTCTTCCATCGAAGAAGTTGTTTCCTCAATGCTTGACGCCTGCTCCTGTGCACCGTTCGCTATTTCCTGTGATGCAGTAGACAGCTGTGTACTGGAAATATTTATCTGCGACGAACTCTCCGACAAGTCCGTTACGATTTTTGATACAGGCTTCGTAATACTTCTTGTTATAGTTATTCCAAGCACAAGTGATACTGCAAGTCCGGCAAAAATTGCAATAATAATAATCAAAATAGAAAGAGATGATATTCTTTTGCTTGATTCAAAAGACGCTTCACTGTCTGCAAGCTGTATGCTTATAAGTTTTTCAACTGCAGGGGTAAGTTTCTGAGAACGGACAGGAATAACTACCTCGTTTATATACTTATCAGCACCTGCGGAATCTTTATTCAGAATATAGCTGAACATATTTTCACCTTTTTCAGCATATTCCTTCCCTGAGACTTTGATTGTTTTGATTAATTCTTTTTTATCAGCTGCTTCTATATGCGTCGATTCGAACTTTTCTACTGCATCGGTAAAAGCTGCATATCCGGCTTTAAAATCTTTTATTGATGCTTCCGTCTGTTCTTTTGTCCGGCCTTGAGTATTCGCATTAAGCAGTATGCTTCTTGCAGCTTCAACGTCATATTGAATCATTCCTGCATATTGAATTCTAAGAACGCTTTTCTGATACATATTTGTAACAAGAGCGCTGACTGTTTTCGTTGCATACAATCCGATGCATCCGATTACAGCAGCAACGACAGACAGGACAACCGCCATTACAATAATTCTGAATCCGATTCCTTTTCCTTTCATAAACATAACTCCTCTCTCTAAACGGCAGAAAAACTGCCGGAATTACTATGATACTTCTGCCGTTTCCATTGCAGAATCCTTTACTACG
>JBAYAJ010000079.1:0-10501 GCA_041669845.1 Treponema sp. | reverse complement strand
TTATATTTGTTCATGTCCGATTTTCCTTCCTGATATAGGTTTATGTGGTAATAAAAATATATCCCGGAAATCGGACTTTAAATAGTATCTATTTTATCTTGGACAGTAGTGAGTTCTTTATTTAATTATCGCAATTTGCGATAATTAATACTCATTAAAATTCCTACACAAAGCATTGCGGTCCACAAAGAAGAACCGCCATATGATAAAAATAATAAAGGAATACCCGTTATTGGCATTATTCCCATAACCATACCAACATTAATGAAAAAATGAAATGCAAACATAGCGAGTATTCCTGACGCAATATAACATCCGAATTTACTTGAAGAATTACGCATAATTTTCATTGTTCTCTGAAAAATGATAGCATATAGGATGAATACTACTAGTCCACCAACGAATCCGAATTCCTCTGATAGAATACTAAAGATAAAGTCTGTACTCTGTTGAGGCAGAAAACGGTAATGACTTTGTGTTCCATGAAGAAATGAACGACCAAAAATTCCTCCAGAACCGATAGCAATCTTTGACTGGATAATATTCCAACCAGAACCGAGTGGATCAATAGACGGATCCATGTATACGATAAGTCGTTTTATTTGATAATCTTTAAGAACCTTACCTGCTGAAAAAGATAGAATAAGTGAAATTGTCATAATCATGGAAAAAAAAGAAATCCAATAAAAATATTTTTTCCCATGAAGATACCTAAGTCCAATAATACCGATTATTGTAATAAACAGAAACATCATTATAAGAAGCAATCTAAGTTTCGGTATAGTAAGTGCACCAACAATAGCAAAACTTTTTTTTGCTATTACATTATTCCATACCGGAAGGATTGTAAGGAATATAGTACCGATACCAATTCCAAGTATGAAAACTAAATATCGAATAGGGATGCCTGCCATAAAGCACATCACAAGGAAGATTGGGATGTAAACACTTGCAGTTCCAAGATCAGGCTGAGCAAGGATGAGTCCGGTGGGAAGAATAAAAAAACCTATAGCAGTAATAAATCTCTTCAGTTGATTTCCGTTTTTTGTTTCCGAAAGATAATGCGCCAGAAAAATAATAAAAATGATTTTACCAAATTCAGAGGGTTGTATTCCAAAATCACCAATTCCTAACCAGCTTCTAGCACCATTTACATAGCGACCAAACAAACATGTATATAAAAGGACTATTAAAAGACCAATATATAAATTTTGTGCATACCTCTCAAATTTGCCATAATCATACAATGAAGATAAAATCATTAAAACAATACCGAATAAAGCCCAGATTGTCTGTTTGATGTATTCATTTGTCACAAGAATTCCCTGCGAATTTATTCCTGATGAATATATAAATGCAATTCCCAGTATAACAAGAATAAAAACACAGGCAAAAAGAACGTAATCAGGTACATTTAAAAATTTTATTTTCATTTTTCTTCGTTATTACTCCTGTCTGTTACCATTTTTAAGCAAATAATGAAATCCTAACGCTGTCGTTGCTTCTTCATATGTCTGATTAGCAAATATTCCCTGAATTATGATGTTTGTGGCATATGGAGCCCACCATTCCCATGGGTTACATGCCTCTACAAGAGTTGCAACTACAACCTGATCTTCAACGGGTGCATCATATGGTGCATATGCAACCATCCATGAATGCCAGCTATTTTTATATTGTGCAACTTCGGACGTTCCTGTTTTGCCGGCACTCTGAACAAATTTATTGTGCATAGGGTATGCCGGTGTACCATCGGTAATTGTATAATGTAGATATTCCTGAACCGTTTTCCACACATCGGCATCAACAGTTGATTTAAAAAGAATTTCTGGCTTTACTTCCTTAATAATATCATTTGTCACAGGATCTCGTACTTCTTTAAGAAGATGCGGCTTATAAATAATTCCATTATTACATACCATGGCCATCATATCAGCAATTTGTAATGGCGTTGCAAGAATATATCCTTGTCCAATCGATGCCGACATTGTATCTCCTCCCAGCCATTTCTCATGATAACGCCGTTCCTTCCATTTCGCTGTTGGTATAAAACCCGATGATTGACTTGGCAAATCAATCTGTGCACTTTGCCCAAGTCCAAATTCATTCGCATAAGACGCAATTTTGTCTATTCCCAGATAATCGCGACCGATTGTCCAGAAATAAATATCACATGACTGTGCAAGACCATTTTTTAAATCAAGCCATCCATGTCCAGGTTCATGTATATGGCAATGAAATACACGGCCACCATATACCATTTTTCCAGTACATTCTATTTTTTTGTTTTCTGGAAATGCCTTCTCCTGGAGCACAGCGGTAGACATGATGATTTTAAATGTTGATCCAGGCGGATATGCAGCATTAACAGCACGATTTAGAAGCGGTTTGTCAGGACTATTCGCAAGACTAAGATATTCAGAGGATGCATTATCAGTATTAAATAGATTGGGGTCAAAAAAGGGATATGATACCATTGCAAGAATTTCACCAGTTGAAGGTTTTAAAACAACAACAGCCCCTACCCTGTTGCCAAGAGTTTTTTCTGCTAAAGTTTGAATTGTCGAATCAATTGTTAAAACAAGATTTTTTCCCATTTGTGGAGGAGTTACAACAGGAGTGTCAGAAATAATTCTTCCTCGAACATCAACCGTACGACTTTCACTTCCTGGAATTCCCTGAAGCAGTGAATCATACTGCTTTTCAATTCCTGTCTTTCCGATTATACTATTTTGTGTGTATCCTTGATTGTACATAATATTCATTTCTTCCTGCGTAATATCACCGACATATCCTATGATATGTGAAAGAGAACCAGTCTCAACATAATTTCTGATTGGTTTTGAAATCCATGACACACCTGGAAGATCTGTTCTATTTTCAGCTATATTTGAAATAGTTGAAAAAGATACATTTGATTTTATTGTTATGGATGAATATGATTTACGTAATTTTAAAGGAATTCTTTTGTCTATATCAAATTTTGAGACTCCAAGATATTGTGCAAGGCGCATCGCTACTGTATCATAATGTCCAACCGGAATTTCACCAGGAGTAACGGCCACCGCAAAAGAATCTGTATTGATAACCATCGGCATATTTGCATTTCTGTCAAATATTTCGCCACGCTGTGCAGGAATTATATTAACCTGGCTGGAGATGGTTCTTGATTTTTTACGATATTGATCTCCCTGAATAACCTGCATTGTGAAAAGTCTGTATACATATATTAAAAATATGGCAACAATAATAAATGCAAGTATAGCAATACGATTGTTTTTTTCGACAAAGGAACTTTCAGAAGATCCCCTACGAAAAATACCTGACATATTCTTACTCCTCTGTCTTGAGTGATAATGACGATTTGAACATGCTTAAAAACTTGAATACAAGAGGTGCAAGAATCGTATTGCATGCCAGTTCAAAGATAAACGATACCGATATTAAATGGTACATCACCGATACATTCGGATACAACAAAGAGATAAGCCAGACTAGAAAAACTTTCATAAGAGTCCCGATAAATCCAATAACAGAAGGCATAAGTATACCTTCGAAATTAAATGAAATACCGAGCACCCCTGCAATAAATCCAAGTACAGTGCGATATAAGCAGTTAAATCCGAATGGCGCACCAGAAAGAAAATCAAGAAATAAACCTGAGATGAATCCTGAAATTTCTCCGGCGATTTTTCCATTAATAATTCCTATATATAAAGTGCAAAGAAGAAGAAGATCAGGAACTGCAGGGAGAATCGAAATATTTGAAAGAATAGCAGTTTCAATTAATACCGTACAAAAAATAATCAATATGCTTGTAATATACGATTTTGTCATTGAGCAACCATCCTGTCGCCGTTACTCTGATTTTGATCTATAACAATTACAGTTTCAAGACGCGAAAAATCTATAACTGGAACCAGTTCAATATCCAGAGAAGAATCATAATCAAGAACGCGGATTTTAGAAATTGTACCAAGTGGAACATCCCTCATATAATTTCCATTTTCACCGGATGTAACAATAACGTCACCGAAATGAAGATCGTTCAATACTCTTTTTTTAATATACTGCATCGATAATAACTCATCATCATTTCCCATCCCGGTAACAAGACCAAGGTCGCGGGTATTCTGAATACGAGCGGAAATTGTACAATCAAGACTGTATACTGGCATAATTTTGCTTGTATATTTTCCTACTTCTACAATTTTTCCAACAAGACCGATATTACCGTTTTGATATGCAATAACCGGCATGTTTTTGTTGATTCCTCCAGCACTTCCTTTGTTAATTGTCAACGATGCATACAGTTTATCAACATCACGAGAGATGATCTGTGCAGGAAAATTTTTCTGTTCTATAGATTCAGAAAAATCAAGTTGTTCCTTTAGATGTGCGTTTTCCTTTCTGATTTCAGCATTAGAACGCTGCATTTGCTGATAGTTCTCAAGTTTTTTAGAAAGCGCATCATAATCTTTTTTTAATTCAGAAAGTTCTTTTACTGCTCCAAAAGTATCTTTTACGGCATCAGTAACAGTAAAAAAATCTTTTTCAACTGTTGAAACGATCGAGAATCCAATACGACTGAAATTAATTACAAAACTTTCCGAGCTGAAACCAAGACAAATTCCTGAAACCAGCATAAGAATAACAAGCAGAATATCGGAAAATTTGAATTTAAAAGGCGTCCTTATACGCATTGACATAAAAATCTTATTTCACTATTCGTTAAGACTGTCATAGATAGAGCGGTCTGTAGACATATCTTTAAACAGCTCAAACGCTTCTCCTGCACCGAGTGCAACGCATTCAAGCGGACGTTCAACGAGAATAACAGGAACACCTGTTTCCTTTGAAATAAGTTTTGGAAGCCCTTTGAGCATTGAACCACCACCCGTCATGACGATACCGCGCTCAACGATATCAGCAGCAAGTTCCGGAGGAGTATGTCCCAACGTATTTTTGATTTCTTCTACAATACGTGTAACGGGTTCCTTTAAGGCTTCTCTTACCTCTACACTGTCTATTTCAAGACGTCGAGGAAGACCTGTGATTGCATCCGTTCCTTTGAGTTCCATCTTTTCTATGTTTTTATCAGGAGCAGCATTACCAATTTGAATTTTTAGTCGTTCTGCAGTTTGCTGCCCGATGATAAGATTATGGACACTCTTTACATGTTTCACAATAGCTTCGTCAAATTTATCACCGCCTATACGGATTGAACTTGTAATGACCATACCACCCAAAGAAATAACACTTACTTCTGTTGTGCCACCACCAATATCACAAATCATATGGCCGGCCGGTTCATAAATCGGGATCTTCGCACCAATTGCTGCTGCAAGCGATTCTGCTATAACTTCAACTTCCTTTGCACCTGCTTTGAGAGCTGCCTCGATAACAGCTCTTTTTTCGACATCGGTGATACATGATGGAATACCGATTTTCATTCGTGTTGATTTAAAAAATTGATGTCTTGGTGTAATTTTTGAGATAAAATATTTTATCATTTTTTCTGTACTGTCAATATCAGCTATAACACCATCTGCAAGAGGCCGGATAGCAATAATATTACTTGGTGTTTTATCAAGCATACTTTTTGCCTCAGAACCTACAGCGACGATACGCTTTGTCCCCTTTTCGACAGCAACAACAGAAGGCTCATCAATAACAATTCCCTTACCACGTACATAAATAAGTGTATTACATGTACCAAGATCAATACCTATGTCAGTCGAAAAATTGTCTAAAAAACTCATGTTAGTCCTCCCGGGAAAAACTATTTATAATCAGCCATTTTTTTCAAAGCGCCGGGATGATTTACCTGAATACGGAGAGCCTTACGCCATTCCGAACGGGCTTTCACCAGATCGCCTTGTTTTTCATATATTATACCAAGTCCATAATATACGTCTGCAGAATTTTCATTTTTTTCTAAGACTGCCATATATTCCTGTTCTGCATCAGAATATTTTCCTTCATCAGTATAGATAGTACCAAGCAGCACACGACTTTTCAATACCAGTGTATCATCTTTGCAATTATTTATTATACGAAAAAGATATTGTTCTGCCGCTGCATTTTGTCCTGCTTTACAATACTGCTCTGCAATAGAAAGAAGAAGCGTATCAGATTCACGTACAAGTAACGCTTCCGTAAAAGAGGATATACTGTCCATTGTCATGTCCAGCGAGGCATAGCTTAGACCTAAATATTCAGGTATATCATCAGCCTTATAACCATCATGTTTTGCCATTTGAAGATATTTTATTGCAAGATCAGCATAATAATATGATGAAATAGTATTTTTATAAAAATAAGCTTTTCCAAGCATATATTCAACTTGAGGTTTTAGTGATTTCTTTGCTTCGATAAGAGCAAGACGCAAATTATTAATTGATTCATCAAGATAATTTTGTGCTGCAGAAGTATCAAGTTGAGAAACTCCAAGATAAAATGATGCATATCCGTGATAAGTAAGAGCTGTATTATTGAAAGGCTTACGATCAAGTATGTGTTTACTAGTTTCATAAACACCGGCATAGTCATAATTTTTCCATCGTGCAAAAAGTGTATATACGGATGATTCACTTCGTATTTGCTTACGAATCATATAATAAACAGAAAAAGAAACAGCAACACAAACAACAACACTACCGAAAATCGTTATGAGATTTAGTACGAATTTGTTTTTTCGTTTAAAAAAAATTGTATCATCGTGTATATTATGCTTCATTGTTCACGCTATTATAAAAAAAACAGATGGGACTGTAAGCCGGGTTCTGTTACTGATGCATTAACATCAGTATAACCATCTATCCAGAATGCAGGTTACCCTGCATTTCAAGCGATCTACCTGCAGTAAAAGTCCGGAAAAACAACTGCTGCTTGATCTTACTCCAAATGAGGTTTGCAGGTTACATCTGTTACCAGATGTACGGTAGTCTCTTACACCACCTTTTCACCCTTACAAACGGTTTACCGTTTGCGGTATATTTTCTGTTGCACTATCTGTCAGTTATGGGTTTTGCACAAATCACAAAGGAATTATACAGCTTCCATATGCTGCCCGGTCATTATCCGGCATTTTTTCCGGCGGAGCCCGGACTTTTGCCTCATCATCCTATCCTATCATTAGAACGGAAAGATGCGGTTATGTCCCATCTGTTAAATATCGTTTTTTCAGGATGCAGAATCATCTTCGCTTTCTGAATCTTCTGAATCTTCACCTTCATCATCCTCTTCGTCTGAAGATTCTTCGATTTCCTCTGTATCTTCATCTTCTGATAGTTCATCTTCATTTTTCTCATATTCATCTTCTGAATCGAGTTCGTCATTCTCATCAATATCAGCAAGACTACCTGCATCATCAAGTTTAAAATAGCTTTCCTGTTCATTTTCAGTAGTTTCTTCATAAAAAAGAATACGGCTGCAATACGGACAGAACAAAATATTTTCACCTTTACGAACTTCGTTTGCAAATTGAGCTGGAAGAATCATATGACAACCTGTACAGACGCCATTTTTTACAGCAACAATTCCCTCTGTATTCCGTTGTATAATCCGTTGAAATTTGAAAAGAATTTCCTGATCAAGATCAGGTGCAATTTTACTTTCTTTTTTATCAAGATCATCAAGTTCGTTTTTGTAGGAAGTAAGTTCCTTGTCGAGAGAAGATTTACTTGCATTAAGATCCGTTTCCTGTGATTTAATCATAGCTTCATACGATTTCAAATTATCGTTCAGATCTGCAAGAATCTTTTCTTCTTTTTGGAGTTCCTTGCGAATATCCTGTTCCTTAGAGGATGCTTCTGAAATCTGTTTATCAAGGGCTTCGTATTCTCGGTGAGTCGTAATATTGTCCATGCTTTTCTCACCATTCTCCCGAGACTTCACAGCTTCATCGAGATCGGCGCGCAGCTGCATAACCTTTGTTTTTACTGCTTCATATTCAGTATTTTTACTGATGAATTCCTTTTTCAGTCGATCAAGAAGTTCGTCCTGTGAACCAAGTTGCTTCGGTGCTTCGTCTATCTTCTTTTCAAGATCATACTTTTTGACAAGAATACTCTGAAGATTTTTAAGTTTGTCGAAAACTTCTGTCATTACCATAGTAATAAGTTCCTTGCTGATAAAATATCTGCTTAATATCTAACTATAAATATAGTTAATAATATAATAAAATATACATTTTGTCTACAAATGTATGACATCCGGCAATTTTTACTTGTCTTATGACTTCATATTTTTGTACAATTACGGCCCAATCTCAATATAATCCCGCAAACCATTTGCACGTCTTGGATGTCGCAGCCTTCTGAGAGCCTTTGCCTCAATTTGCCTGATACGTTCACGGGTAACATTAAAATATAAACCAACTTCTTCCAGCGTAAGAGAATAACCATCTTCAAGACCAAAACGCATTTTTAACACTTCCTGCTCCCGTGGAGGAAGTGTATCAAGAACAGAGCGAATTTGTTCTTTCAAAAGCGTTTCTGCCGTCTGGGACGCAGGATTTTCAACTTCTTTATCCTCGATAAAATCTCCAAGAAGAGAATCCTCCTCTTCACCGATAGGTGTTTCAAGTGAAATAGGCTCACGCGCTACATTTTTGACCTGTTTGACACGTGATACAGGCCATCCGAGCTGTTGCGCGATTTCATCGTCGGTAGGTTCTCGTCCGAGTTTCTGCATCAGTTGTCTGGACTCCCTTACAACTTTGTTTATCTGTTCAATCATATGGACAGGGACACGTATTGTACGAGCCTGGTCGGAAATAGAACGAGTAATCGCCTGTCGAATCCACCAAGTGGCATAAGTCGAAAATTTAAATCCTTTCCGGTATTCAAATTTTTCCACAGCCTTGATAAGACCAATATTTCCTTCCTGGACGAGGTCAAAAAACTGAAGCCCGCGATTTGTATATTTTTTTGCTATAGAAACAACAAGACGGAGGTTTGCATTTATAAGACGGTTTTTAGCCTGCTCCATCATAATTGAGCCGCGTTCAATCTCTTTTCCCATTGCAAGTATTTCATCGACGCTGTTTTCAAATTCATATTCCAGCCGATGAAGCTTTCGATCTATTTTTTGAATCTGCGTATAAATATCACGAATATCATCTGTTGTCATTCCCAGATCATCTTCAAGTTTTTTTGATTCAGAACGAATTGATATTCTGCGTCCTATACTGCGGAGTTCCGAAGGAGTTGCAACATGCAGTTCCTTCATTTTCTTTTCCTGTTTTTGATGGTATTCATCAATTTTCTGACAGGCGTCACGGAATTTCTGGTTGAACTTGTCAAGTTCTTCTGTTTGAATATCTATTTTCTGGAGCTGAGGTTGAATCTTTCTGCGAAGAGAAACAAGCTGAGGATTATCAAAAATTCTGGCAGACTGATCCGCTTCAAAAAGCTGTTTTTTTATATTCATGTACTGCTTCATTTCTGGCAGTACAGGTTTAATATTTTCACTGTAACAGCTTTTTAAACGACGTTTCTCAGCCATTTCTTCGTTTATTTCTTTTCTCGGACGTCCTGGTTCATGTGGATCTATACGGGTAAAAGCCTTCTGTGCAACAGCAAAGAATTCAGGAACCATGATACCTGAATTCTTAATGACATCTTTTATGATGTTCTTACCATTTTCCATTTTTTTTGAAAGGATAACTTCCTGCTCTGCTGTAAGAAGATTTTCCTTACCAATTTCACGCAGATAAAGACGAATAGGATCATCTACATTGGATTCTTTATCACTATTTACAAGCTTGCTGTGCCCTGCTTCATTTTTGTTCCCATCAGTATCTTCCTCAATGGTAACCTCTTCATCTGTAGTGACAATATCGTCTTCATCATCTGCTTCTTCTTCGCTTTCTTCTTCCTCTTCATCAGCCAGAATATCTTCCGGTTCAACAATTTGTATCTTATTTTCGGAGAAAAGCTGAAGCACCGTTTCCATCTTTGGTGAATTCACAAAGTCCTGACCCAGCATGTCCGTTACTTCATCCCATGTTATGATTGTCTTTGTTCTTGCATATTCCAGAAGTTTTTCTACGTTAGGGTCTATTTTTTGATCTTTCTGATCGTTCTGATCCATGTGATGATACCTTTTGTCTTTACTGTTTTAGCCTACTGTCAAGATTCATTTTTTCTGCCAAAAGTTCATTGAGTTGCTGTTGATCATTCGAAGTCATGGGATTGAAGAGTCTGATTCTGTTCATAACTTGATCACGCTTTCGTTCCAATGAATTTCGTTTTATAAGCTTTGTACTGTCCTCTATGATACGCTTACAATTTTGAGAAAATTCTCCAGACGAAATTACCCGTGTAATCATCCGTTCGATTTCTTCATCATCACAGTGGTTCAAGATACTGCTTACTGATACACATTGCTCTCTGAAACAATCCTCCAGAATTATGAATAGCTTTTTTGCTACAGGATCCTGAAAATCGTCAACGGTGAGTTCCGCGCGCATAACCTTATATTGGTCAAGATCGGC
>JBAYAJ010000078.1:0-10748 GCA_041669845.1 Treponema sp. | reverse complement strand
CGCCTTTGAACACTGTGAAAAAATAAACTCAGTATCTACCGATTCATTATCAATTTGTGATGATTCAAAATTGAGAAAAAGCAATGTGTTTTCTCTATATTCAAATTCCGAATAGGATTCTATGGCTTTTTCTATGCATACATGATCCAGATATGAAATAAGGTTGGTTTTCCGTGCACTATCAAATAATTCGGCTGCACATATGTGTTTTCCTTCGTGCTCTGCATAACAAAGTGCTTCAAATCCGAACACACACATATGTTTGATAGAGACTATCGGTTGAAATTTGATGTGGAGGCTGTTCGTTGTGATAATTTCAGAAACATCTGTCATAATAGCCACCTTTTTGTCATTCAGTTAAAAAAAAACCGCGGAAACTAACGTTTCCACGGCATCTTCGACTGTTTTATATTACTGTATCATTGAATTTTACACAACCTGTTACTTTATGAGCAGATCTGCATATGCTTTGAGGGCACCATCCATTTTACCGGAAAGTACCGTTGTTGCGAGCTTTTTACCAAGCTGAACACCTTCCTGATCAAAACTGTTCACATTCCACATAAATCCCTGAAACATAACCTTATTTTCATAATGAGCAAGAAGCGCACCAAGTGATTCCGGTGTAAGCTGTTTCCCGTAAATAAGACTCGACGGACGTTCCCCTGCAAAAAACTTATTCGGATTTTCATCATCTTTGCCACAGGCGAAAGCTACAATCTGTGCCGCCACGTTAGCGCAAAGTTTTGTCTGACTTGTTGTTCCCTGTATTGAAACATCTTTTCCAATCTGATTCTGCTGAAATGCGATAAACTGCAAAGGAATAATGTTCGTTCCCTGATGCAGCAATTGGTAAAATGAATGCTGTCCGTTTGTTCCCGGTTCACCGAAAATTACAGGGCCGGTAACATACGTCATTTTTTTTCCGAATCTGTTTACACTTTTGCCGTTCGATTCCATATCCAGCTGTTGGAGATGTGCCGGAAAGCGGGAAAGTGCCTGTGAGTACGGCAGAATTGCCGTTGAAGGATATCCCTGTACATTCCGTTCGTAGACTCCGACAAGAGCATCCATCAGCGCTGCATTTTTAGTAATATCAGTTTCTGCAGCAAGTTTGTCTTCTTCTGCAGCACCTTTGAGAAAGCGTGAAAAAACTCCTGGCCCGAAAGCAAGGCTGAGAATAGCGCCTCCGACGGCACTTGTTGAGGAATACCGGCCGCCGATGAAATCATCCATAAAGAACGCCGCAAGGTAATCGGGACTGTTTGCGAGAGGACTTGTTTCACTAGTAACTGCGATCATATGTTTTGCAGGCGTAAGTCCCGCTTTTTTAAGGAAATCCTTTACAAAAGACTCATTCGTGAGTGTTTCAAGTGTTGTGCCGCTTTTTGAAACGAGAATGAAAATCGTTTTTGCAAGATCAATTGAAGAAAGAACTGCAGCACCATCGTCCGGATCAACATTGGAGATAAAATGCGCTTCCATTTTGAATTCATTATTTGTCTTTGCCCAGTTTTTGAGTGCAATGTACATAGCCCGCGGACCAAGATCGCTGCCACCGATGCCTATCTGGCATACTTTCGTATATTTTTCACCTTTTTCGTTAACAATTTTTCCTGCATGTATTTTATCTGCAAATTCAGCAATTGCATTCTGTTGTTTTACGTAGAAATCACGCTTGTTTATACCATCAACAATAACTTTATTCCCCAGCTGTCCGCGGGTAAGATGGTGAAGAACCATGCGGTTTTCACCAAGGTTTACGATTTCACCGTTATAGAGTGCTGCGAATTTTTCAAGAAGCTGATCTTCCTTTACAAGTGCTTTGAATACGGTAATAATCTGTTTGTTTATCTGTTTTGCAGCATAGTTATAAGTAAGTCCGCTGCTCATCGGAATAGAAAACTCTGCAACCCGTTTTTCACCGGTAGCACCGCTTAATGCTTTTGCTACAGAAACAGAACCTTTGAGTGTCTGCATTTTTTTGTAGCTTTCAAGTTTGTTAAGATTATCCCATGAAATGGATTTCATACATGCCTCGATAGAACCTTTTTTAGGAGATGTTGAGACTATAGCAGAAAATAGTGAAAATGAAAATAGCGTGTCATTGCCTATTTCTCTTGTCTACTATATAATAAATTATTATGAGTAATGAAAAGAATCCGCTGTTCTGTCACTGGGCCGATCAGATGGCAGATAAAATCATCTCCCAGAAGGGAGATCGTGATTTGTACACCTGTGCTTCAGGCATTACACCTTCCGGCACTGTTCATATTGGAAATTTCCGTGAAATTATTACCGTAGACCTTGTTGTACGTGCACTCCGCGAACGCGGTAAAAACGTACGGTTTATTTATTCATGGGATGATTATGATGTTTTCCGTAAAGTTCCTGCCAACATGCCCAATCCTGAAATTCTGAAAGAATATCTGCGTTTTCCTATTACGATGGTACCAGACACAACCGGCCGCAATGAAAATTATGCGCGCCACCATGAAGTTGATATCGAACAGGAACTGCCGCGTGTCGGTATTCATCCGGAGTTTTTATATCAGGCTTCACGTTACAGGGCTAACCGTTATACGGAAGGCATGAGAAAAGCTATGCAGAACCGTGAGCTTATTAAGGAGTGCCTTAACGAGTACCGCGATGATGAGCACAAGATGAAGAAGGAAGACGAATACTGGCCTGTTTCCGTTTTCTGCTCAAAATGCAATAAAGATACCACCGAAATAACCGGTTACGACGGGGAATACGGAATTACCTATAAATGTGAATGCGGTAATACAGAAACGGGCGACCTCCGCACATTCAAGGGATTCAAACTCGGCTGGCGGGTCGACTGGCCTATGCGGTGGAACGAAGAGAAGGTCGTATTTGAGCCGGGCGGTAAGGATCACGTCAGTCCGGGCGGGTCATACGATACAGCAAAACTTGTTTCAAAAAAAGTTTTCGGCTGGGATGCGCCCATTACCATGAAGTACGATTTTGTCGGACTCAAAGGTCTTCCGGGAAAGATGTCGTCGTCAAAAGGAAAAGTTATTGCACTGCCCGATGCACTCAAAGTGTATCAGCCGGAACTGCTCCGCTATATTTTTGCAGTAAATAAAGTCGATCATGAATTTGCAATCAGCTTTGATCTGGACGTAATCACCATGTATGAAGCGTATGACCGTACAGAGCGTATTGCATGGGGACTTGAAAAAGCAAAGAATGACGATATCTTTTATCATGAAAAGCGCGTCTATATTCTTTCACAGATTGAACCGGGAATGCCTGCAGTGATGCCCTATCAGATTGCTTTCCGTATGCTCACTACTCTTCTCCAGACATATTCAGGAGATATTGATGCCGTTATAGGATCGCTCGGTGATGTCAAACCCGGACAGGAGGCCTGTCTCCGCCGCCGCTGCGAATGTGCATGGTACTGGGTTACAGAATGTGCTCCGGAAGAATTCAGATTTGCGCTTTGTCTTGATGGAAGCAAAGCTGTCATTAGTGATACGGAGCTTAAAGCCGTTACACAGATACGTGATTCGGTTCTTCCCGTGATGGATGATGTAGACGAGAAGGAACTTGGACAAAAAGTATACGATGTCGCTACGGGGCTTGGAATAGCTCCGAAACAGCTGTTTGTAACGATGTACCATGTTCTTATAAACAAAGATCAGGGACCCCGTCTTGCGAGTTTTATGAAAATTATCGGTAAGGAAAAACTTGAAAAAATACTGAGAACTTATTGAAGACTGAAACACAGAGTAATGTGCAGAATACTTTATACAAAAACAGTATATTTCCGGCTGCCGGTAGAACTGTTTTTGTATGTTTTATTCAAAAAGTATGGTAAAATAGAAAAGCATTGGATTGTAAGGAGTGAGGACCGGGCTTATGAGGCACAGGTATGAAGCTTAATACGAAATTTTCCCTCATTGCTTTAGGAGCTGTTTTTCAGTTTGTAGCATTAGCCTTTGTTGCTCTGTATGGCTCAAATATTATACAACGTCTGAAGAATTATCAGTATCTTCAGGCGGATGTTCAGTATTGCCTCGCTGACATTGATAATTTTATGGGTGTTGTTGATTACCGCGGTGTTGACGTAACGACAGTGTATGCCGATTGGGAAGAAAAGGTTAAAAGGCTGACAGATACAATGACACAACTGAGTTCTGATTCAGTTTTTCGTTATTTTCCGGAATCTGTAAAACATGATGCTGCCACTACGATTACTATATGGGACAGTATAAAAACACGTTTTACTGTACTTGATGCAGTGTTGCAGCGTATGCAGAATATTAAAATATCCGACAGTGAAATTGATCAGGATATGAAGTGGTATGGATTCCGTAAAGCCCTGATTAAGTATCCGGAGTCGGAGGAATTACAGTATCTTAATGAACAGCTTGAGTTCTTTGATCTTCAGAAAGTAAACATTTATAACGGGACTGACATACTTGGTAAATCTGCAGTAACACTGTCAAATGATTTGATCGACGTCCTGAAAAGAGCAGGACGAATATATGTTTGTTTTGAAATTCTGTTCTGCTTAATCTCTGCATGCATTGTGTATATTGCGCTCGTAACAGTTACTACAAGAATCGGCAGGCGTATTAAGAAAATGCAGATTATGTCAGCCGATCTGACAGGGAAAGACTTTACTGTATCCATTGCACCGTCCGGAAGTTCTGAAATGCACAGTCTGATGGATAATATGAATAAAATGGTTTCTGAATTAAATGATTTTTTTATAATTGTCAAAAAGACTGCTTCGAGAGCCATTTCATCGGGATATTCGATCAACGATTCTGCAAACAGCACTGCAGCTGCAACGTCGGAAATTAATGCAAATATTGAATCAATTACGAAAGAATTCGAACAGATAAATGAATCTGTTGAACGCGCTGCAAAAGCAATTGAAGAAATTGATAAAGAAGTTGATGTTCTGGTAACCGACAATAATCAGCAGACTCAGGCTATAGAAGACAGTGATCATGCGGTTGAAGATATGTCAGAAACTCTTGGACATATAAGTATAAAGGCCTCTGATCGTACAAAAAGCGCGGAAGAGATGAGAGAACTTGTCGCAGACGGTGATGAGAAAATAACTGCAACAAACAATCTCCTGGAGCAGATTACATCGCAGCTTGATGAGATAGGCGAAATAGTGACTATCATTAATAATGTTGCGGAGCAGACAAATCTTTTGTCGATGAATGCAGCTATTGAATCTGCCCATGCAGGTGAGGCTGGAAAAGGATTTTCTGTCGTTGCCGAAGAAATCAGGAATCTTGCAGAATCAACAGGTGATAATGCTAAAAAAATAAATGAGTCGATTAATAAAATCGTTCAGAATGCAACAGCTGCTAATGAATCAAGTAATGCTGCTTCAAAAGCATTCAGAAAAGTCAGTGAACATTCTGAGCAGATGATCAACTCTCTTAAGGAAATATCAGGCGGTATTGGTAAAATAAATGAAACGACAAAGCAGATTACTTCAAAGACTAATGACACTGCTGTAACTGCTGATAAGATTAACGGTTACTGCAGAAATCTTTCTGTACAGCAGAAAAATATTTCAACAGAAATGAAGGCTATGACAGAATTATTCTCGGCAGCTGTTGCAGGAATAAAAGAAATCCGGACAGGTACGGAAGATATTGTAAAACGTATGGCCGCCGTGGGAGAGCAGAGTACAGAGAGTTACAGGAATATGACAGAGCTTGAGAATGTACTTGATGAATTTAAAACAAGAGACATAGTGAATGATATAGTAAATCATGAAGTGGCAGATATCAAAATAGAAAATGTAGTGTCCCCTGAAATACGAGCGGAAATAGAAGCCTCTGCACCAACAAACAAAAGTGATGATATTGACTTTGATCCCGACACCGTAGAGGAATACAAACCTGAGTAAGATTAATCTTTTTTATTAATATCCGGTTCCAGAAACAAAAGCGTCAGCGCTGTAATATACGGTAGTGAAATAAGTATCGGCGCGGAAATATTGGGGAATATGTTCTGCAGATTAGATGCAAAATATTCACCAGTGCATATAACTAAAACAGCAGCGCAGGTACCTGTACACGTCCGTTTTCCAAGGAATACAGCTGCAAGCGCAAGCCATCCGCTCCCGCTGGATATGTCCGGCACAAACGAAGAAAGGCGTAATGTGAGTATACATCCTGCACAGGATGCGTAAAAAGCCGCAAGACTCCATGCCGCCCGTATTCCTGCCGCAACATTTATTCCTCTTGAACGCAGCACATCCGGATCACTTCCCGTAATGCGCAGGTACAGTCCTTTTTTTGTTGCAAACAGCAGAACAATACTGATTATGATAACAGAACAGGCTGCTCCTGAAGTTACAATCCGTGTTGTTGCTGCCGGAAATACAAAAAACGCAGAGGTTAATACTCCCCGTGTTCCGAAAAGTTTTACGGACAGCAGAGATACAAGTGCACCGGAAAATATATTGAGCGCAAGAGAAGCAAGAAACGGATTTGCATGAGTGTGTTCAACGGCTTTCTGAAACAGAAAAATGAACGCCGTGCAGCTGATTAAAGAAAACAGACAACCTGTCACCACTGATTTTGTCAGTACGGTGAAAGCATAACACAAAAATGCGGACAGATTTATTATACCGTCTATAAAAACAGCGGTACGGCCTGCGTATTCGCTTATTAATGCACCGAGTGATGCAATCATAAGAGGTGCTGATAAAAAAAGTATATTAAGGATGATGTCTGTCATTTTTTTTACCCCCCGCGTACTGAATTGCTATGCAGAAAAGCATAACTCCCTGTATAAGAGCGCTTATGTCAAATCCCGAATTGTAGTTGAGTGCGACTCTGTCTGCTGATGTAAAAATGCACGACAAGATCAGACATGAAGGAATAAGTGCAACCGGATTAGATCCTGCAATCAGCGAACAGGAAAGTGCGTCCCAGCCCAAACCTGAATAGAAACCTGAATGGCATGTGTAATATGTACCAGTGACCGCGATGAACCCAGTCAACCCGTGAAGTATGCCTGCTGCAATGAGTGTACTGTACATTATTTTAGTACGTGGGTATCCGCAGTATTCGGCAAATTCGTTTGATATTCCCGTAATCTGCAGAATCTTTCCCTGTCGTGTCCGGTAAATAAAATATCCGCCTGAAATGCAGAACAACGGCAGCGTAAGTGCGACGGCCGACAGCGGAGAAGGGGCGAGAATATGGGAAAATCGTACCGATTGCCGGATAAATGGTGTTGCAAGAAGATTTCCATACGGTCCCCGGAACGGCCCTGCAATGAGAGAATCTATGAACGGTATGACTGCGGCAGAAACAAGGAATGTAGTAAGGAGAATATTTGCATTTTTAAATTGTTTAAGCAGACCGGAAATAAGTGTCATACATGCAGGAACAGCAGCAGCAGCGACTAATGCACATATCAACGACACTGCCGGAGGTAGTGTCGTTGTAGCAGACAGAACGACAGCTGTTATGAATCCTCCTGCATAAATCTGACCTTCTCCACCCAGATTAAATTCTCCCGTCGTGAGAAGAATTGCGTCTCCAAGACCTGCCGCCATAAAAAATGAGGCCGTATTCAGTATTGCACCGAAATAATAGAGTGATGTGAATGAACCTGTAAGAAAGTCTTTTGCTGCCGCAATTGATCCGGAGCTGGCCGCAAGCAGAAGTACAGTGAACAATAGACCGACAGTAACTGACAAAATGCCTGTAGTACGGACAGCCTGTTTCATTTTCTGCCTCCTGTAATTGTTCCGCCCGTAAGTTTGTAAACGGAACCGCATAATTCATCCGGAAAATCCGATGATGACAGGACAAGTACAATACATCCCTTTGCAGCAAAAGAAGCAAGCAGTTTTACTGTACGGTCGGAAGACTGTGCGTCAAGCCCCTGCAGCGGTTCGCAGGCTATTATGTACTGAGGATCAGTATCAAGTTCCCTGACCAGTATAAGGCGCTGCAGCATACCACCTGAAAGGGCGGAGGCTTTTTCTTCGTTTTGTATAGTTACCCCTGCCTTTTGTATAAGACTGTCCGAATAGTTTTTATTTACCATCCCGTTATGCATTGCACACAGAAACTGACCTATAGAAAGATCCGGGTGCGATGCACGGAATGTTCTGTCGGATGGAATAATTGCTGTATGCATACCGGTCGTATATCTGAGAAAGTATGGTGTAAGCTTTTTTAGTTTCAGATTACGCTCAAGATGCTCTGTTGGTGTTTCTATTGTTAATGTACCTTCCGTACGGGTGTTTTCCATCCCTGTAACGACATCTTCAAGTGTTCCCAGTCCGCTTTCCTGAAGACCTTTTACAAGCGTGATGATACCGCATTCTGCAGTAAATGACACATCGTAAAGCGCGGGACGTTTTTTAGGCCGTATTGTTATACCGGAAAAAGATACGGCACATTTTCTGACGCACTGACCACAGTATATTTTATTACATCCGTCCTTTACGGCAGTTTTATCCATACTTGCCTTTTTTGGGGGAGACAGCTCTGCGGTAGTAAATGTACTGCTGTGTTCATATTGTTCAGCAGCTTTTCCTTTCCGCAGGACCGTTATTGTATCAGTATACAGTTCTGCTTCCTGCATGATGTGTGTAATGACGATTATATTCATGCCGTTACAGGCAAGTTCCCGTATATTTGCATATAATGCCCGCCGCTGTTCCCAGTCGAGAAGGGCGGATGGTTCGTCGAGAATAAGTACGGACGGTTTGCAGACAAGTGCTGCAATAAGAGACGTGTAAAAGCGTTCGTCTCCGCCGATTCTGGCTGCGCGCGTATGAAAATCAAGCTGCGGCGCCCATTTTTGTCTGTATTTTTGAGCTTCCTGAATAATTTCTCTGCGTTTTAGTTTTTTTCCCGCCAGACTGTATTCCGATCCGAGAAGGATATTTTCCATAACGCTGATGCTGGCGGCAAGAAGCGGCCGCTGCTTAACGCAGACAATACCGGTCCGTACAGCATCACGCGGAGTTTCGAAGTGAACAGCATTCCCGTCAATCAGTATACTGCCTTTATCATATTGGAGTGCACCGCTCAGTATTGCGGCCGTTGTGGATTTTCCTGCACCGTTTTCACCAAGCAGTGCATGAATCATGCCGCCTTTAAATGCGACAGAAGGGTTTTCGAGAACAACTTTATGCAGATACCTTTTTGAAACATGGGAGAGTGCTATATCCATAGAATTAATTCTGCGGCAGTATCAGTTTTCCGGTCCGGATGCTTTCTACAAGTTTTTTCATTTTTATACGTATATCATCTGAAACAACCGGATTTTTATTTTCTGGTGCATCCTGTTCAAAGTTTACGTATCCGTCTGCAACTCCAACTGTTTTTGCAGTTCCCCATTCAGTCTTCCCTGCAAGATATACAGCAGTAATTTCATCTGCCATCTTTTTCTGATCAAGAGTTGTACATGAAATGATATTGTACGGTGCTTTGTCGAACGATGCATTATCGAATAAAGCAAGATATTTGCCGTTTTCTTTTGCAGCGTTAATGACTCCCTGTGCTGCTCCTCCGCATATGGGAAGTATGACATCAACTCCGGATTTATACATCGCGTTTGCAAGTTCCGAGGCTTTTGATGCATCGTACCAGTTACCAACTATGCGTAAATCTACTGTTGTTCCTGCTGCAGCAGCCAGGGCTCCCTCCTTGTAACCGGGAAGAATGACATTGTTCATGACAGGATATTCCTGTGCTGTAATCAGACCGATTTTATGCGACTTCGACACAAGTGCGGCCATATATCCTGTCAGATACGACTGTTCGTGCTGATTGTAGCGGACAGTAGCTATATTGTTGTTGCCCGGTTTGTATGCATCAAGCAGAATAAATTTCTGTGACGGAAACTGCTGAGTAAGAGGTTCTACAAGTTCCGGCAGAGACGGATTAGATGAAATGATGACGCTGTATTTGCCTTCAGCAGCAAGTGCCGTAAGTTTTGAGGACCATTCTGCCTGATTTGTCCCGGCTTCAAGAATATTCAGTCCAGCCTGTACGGTATCAGGTTTACCTTTGTTATAGAAATTTACAGCCCTTTTTACTCCGTCTGCAAGCATAGCATAAATCGGACTGTCCGCAATAATACCCGGAATAAAAACTGCAACGGAAAGCTGCTGCGCTTTTTTACCGCTGCATGAAATTACAGCAAGCGACATGCACACTGCTGCAATAATATGAGTAATTTTTTTCATAAAACTATCCTTTTCATGACAGGATAAATATAGTTTTATATAAAACGAGAGTCAATAGTGATATATCATTTTTCAAAGTTGTCAGCAATACGGACAAGAAAGCTGCAGACCTGCTCCTGCTCTTTTTCAGAGAATCCTTTGTAGAATGTCTTGAGCAGTTCGACTGAAAGCTCAGCTGTAATTTCATTATATTTGCGTCCCTTAGAGGTTAGTGAAATAAGCTTGCTTCGTGCGTCTTCTGGACTTGCTTTACTTTTTATAAAACCTTCCTGCTCGAGCTTTCGTACAAGTACTGTGGTAGTTGACTTGTCACGGTTGATGCACTGTGCCAGTTCTTTCATTGGAAGAGAGTCCTGCAGCGAAAGCTGGAAAAGAATAAAACCGTGGGAAGAAGCGAAATGCGGCAGACCGTTTTCTGCAAGCCGTCGTGTAAGGAAGTCGGCCGTATCGGAATGGATGCGGGAAAGAAGGGACATACTTGAATTAACATCAGTATTCATACAGTCAGTATATCCTATGATTG
>JBAYAJ010000077.1:0-10835 GCA_041669845.1 Treponema sp. | reverse complement strand
TAAAAAAAAGTACAGAAAGGCTGGGCTCACTGCTTAATGAAGTTCTTGTAAAGGAATCTTCAGCGATATTTGTACCAACGAATATCTGCGACAGAATGCAGTATAATATATACCTTTTGGACGGTATTATAGCACAGTTCAATGAACTTCTGTTAAAGAATGCCGGTGTAGGCGCAGCTGTCCGTAAAAATTCAGCGGATCTTTCAGAAGTAACGGGTAATTTTTCTTCAACATCGCTCGAACAAAGTGCAGGAGTAAAGGTAATTGTTACAACAATGGAAGATTCAAATGCTTTGTCCCGCAATATATCGGGAAGAATTTCCAATGTCGCAGCGGGGGCAGAACAAACAACCATGGATGTTGCCTCAGGAATCGACATTCTGACTCAGAATGTCCTGCAGCTGCAGGAATTGAATCATTCCAACGCAGAAATAAACGAGGGAATCAGACTTCTGAGTACACAGATTGACGGTGTGCGGGATATTGTTAACAGTATAAATGAGATTGCAGACCAGACTCGTATTATTGCATTTAATGCAGAGCTTGAAGCTGTCCGGGCCGGTACCAGCGGCCGCAATTTCCATATTGTGGCTGCAGAAATCCGCCGGCTGGCTGACAGTACTATGAAAAGTACTCAGGAAATCAGGCAGCGGATTACTGATGTTCTGGATGCATCACGCGATCTTGTTTCCGTATCCGGAAACGGAACTGCCTGTATTGCAGACGGCATGCATATGGCACAGGAACTTGAAACCCATTTTACTGATATAAAAGCATCTGCCGATGTGACGGCTGGAAAATCAGCCGAGATAGCACATATTATTGAACAGCAGACGGAGGCTTTCAACCAGATTGTTGTAACGCTCCGCCAGATAAGTACCGGGATCGACAACTTTACAGACTCGACAAATATGATAAATACAGCCGCTGCAGAAATGGAGAAACAGGCAGAGCGGCTTTCCGGACTGCAGCATGAAACCTATACAGCAGACACCTGTTCACAGTAATATATTTTTTGTCAGCTCACTGTAAGTTCTGCAAGGAATTCTCCAAGCAGCACAGCTCCAATTCCTGCCGCAAGGCTTAGAAACGCATATACTGTACCAGTTGTTCCATGTCCTTTTTCAAAAAGAGAAAGTGTTTCAAGTGAAAACGTCGAAAATGTTGTAAATCCGCCGCAGAATCCTGTTTTTAGGAGCAGCAGCAGTCTGGTTGGAATCCAGCCTCCGGGCTGTTCTGCATGAAGAACGGCAAATGTCGCAATAAATCCGATAAGAAGCGCACCTGCAATGTTCGTTATGAAAGTCTGAAAAGGAAAAACTGCTTTTACAGGAACAAGACTTATTATGTATCTGAATACAGATCCAAGAGCACCACCTGCAGCGACATACAGTATATTCTTATACATGATACAACTCCTTACGGGAGGTTTTTTTAAACAAAAAAACTGATGCCCCGCTTTACGCAGAAGTCATCAGCTTTTTTTGCAGTTTTAAACAGTATGTTTATTACCGTTTAGGGAAGAACTTCATTTCCTCTGAAAATAAATGATACAGGTCATGGACCGGATAGTCAACAGGCATATACTTATGTCTGTGCTTCATTTAAATATGCATACACAAGTATGTTTCTTCACTCAGATACGGTTCTACAGAAGCTGCATCTTTTTCTGCCGCTGCAGCAGGCGCGCCGAAAGTTTTGAACATTTTCTCAAGTATCTGGCAGTGCATTTCTACCTGCCGGACAACATTTTCTCCTGTTTCAGTTAACCGGAGCATATGGTATGGTGCTGTTTCGTACGGACAGAGAAGACCATCTTTTTCGAGCTGCCGCAGCATAATTGAAACACTTGCTTTACTGATATTCAGATAGTGTGCAAGTGTAACAGCCTTTACTTCTGTTTCTGTAGTTTCAAGTTTTTTTACAGCACACAGATATTTCTTTTTTGCCGGTGTAATATACATAGGTATCTCTTTCTGCCGCTAAAGTAATTTTCTGATATTATCAAGGCCAATCTTTCCACCTGTAATACCAATATAAACGGCAGCCGGTATACAGACCATAGAATCGAGCGGCATCCTGATAACCGGTGAAAAAAATACGGCAGCAACGGTAGCCGCCGTTATACCGCAGTCTATAAGACTGTCCGCTGTAATTCCTTTAAGAAGATCCGATTTTACGGATATATTTGTTAATGCAGACAGAACTGCCAGAAACAGTTTACCGATACTGCTGCAGAGAACGGCAGCAAGCAGTACGGAAGGAACGGTTGCTCTGGGCGAATAACCTGCGGCGCATCCTGTTACTGCAGATTTCAGAAGTGACGCAGCAGACATGCATAAAAGAAAAGAAATAAATAAACCACTGATATATTCCATGCGCGAATAACCGGAAGGATGTGTTTTGTCAGGTTTTTTCTGAGCCAGAGCAAATCCGGTAACAGCGACTGCGGCTGTTCCTGCATCAGTCAGATTGTTTACACCATCCGTAAGAATGGCAATATTACCGTACAGTGTTCCTATGCAAAGTTTCCCGAACGCAAGCAGCCCGTTCAATATAATTCCCGTAATACCTGTCTGAAGCCCTTTTTGCAGCCTGTTTTCCTGTCCCGTCATGTCTGCCGTCATAATGAAGAATCATCCTCCTGATCAAATGGAAAATCACGAAACATTCCATGGTGATGATGCAGTCTCCTGCAATACGGATCGTTGTCTTCCGGTGTACAGTCCTGTATCAGTTTCTGCAGAATTGCAGACAGCGTATTTTTTTCTTCAGGGGTAAGACTGTCAAAAAAACCGGAACTATCGTCTGCTGAATCATTTTCCCATTCGTCTGCAGCTTTACGTCCTGCATCTGTAAGCGATACAAGTACGGACCGTTTATCAGTTTCATCTTTTATACGCGTCAGATATCCGGCAGTTTCCATTTTATTCAGCAGTTCACTCAGTGATGCAGGACGTATACCGCATACGTCAAGCAGTTCTTTCTGAGATGCAGGGTTTTTCAGACGGAGCAGTGCAAGTATTCTCCGTTGTCCGGGGCTTCCCGAAAAATGGCGGCTGTAATACCCTGATTCCCTTCGCTGCATCATTTCTTTCCGTAACAGCAGCCTTGCCGCCATCTGGAATTTTGTATCGAGCGATACATTTTCTTTCATATGAACCTCCTTCGTAAATTATTTGGTACCTTAATGTAAGGTACCAAATAAAATATATACAAAGATTGTTTTTATGTCAAGTTAATTAGGTACCTGATTAACTACCTCATACCGCCTTCGGTAAATTTAACAGCAATATGTGCGTTGTTTGTTTCGGCTGAAAGCTGTTTTGTTTGTCCGGGAAACGTCCAGTCAGCAGGAAGCGTATTCTGTCCGTTACTCGTATGGCTGTGTATTGCATAATTACGCGCGTCTCCTGCAATCAGAGCATTTATGGAACCGTTGTTTGTCTTAAAGATGATTGTATCAGCTTTCACAAGATCTGCATTGATCGATGCATTGTCCGTATGAAGATCAAACCCGCCGGGAAATGTACAGGAATATGCGGTAATCCGTCCGTTGCTCGTTTTGACTTTACACGTTTGTCCCGTGCAGTTTTCCAGTTCCACTTTTCCATTTGCAGTATAAACGCCCAGATTTTCACATTCCGTACCAGAGACGACGATACGGGCGTTATCCGTCGTGAAAGAGCCGCTTTTCAGGTGCCGGAGATTTTCAATGATCAGCCGTGCATTGTCTGTTCTTACCGAAACGTCACCACTGAATGTTTCAGGTATTTCAAGCGTAATACCTCCGTGTGCATGGAACAGTCCGAACCAGTTGAACAGATGGAACGGAATAGAATGGATGAATGTATAGACACCGTCTGCTTCCGATACTGAAACCTTGTCGGTCGGCAGCGGATCGAACAGTACGCGGACTTTTTCTGCCGGTACACTGCGCACATCAACGTGAATATTCTGTGCTGAAACTATAATTGTTTTAATATCTCCCTCTGCTGTATATCGTGATGGTTCAGGATTTGTTATACCTGTATTTTTTGTGGAAAGACTGTCTGCGGCCTTTTTATATTCCGCACATATCTGCTGGGCAATTTCAGATGGTGAACCAAGATCCTGGATAACAGCATCTTCTGCCGCACCGTTTTCTACTTTATCGCTGATCATTTCTGAGTAATATGCAATTACCTTTTCCCGTTCTTCGGTATTGAGTGATACCAGATTCTCTGTAAGTTTCTGCAGGAATGTTTCTTTGTTCATTTTCTATCTCCTATAAAAAAATCTGCGTTAGTGGTGCGCCGGAACGGCACAGACTGCAGTTTCCGCAGCGCGGAAACTGCCTGCGATAAAAAGTACAGGGAAGTACTTTTTATCATTCCTCTTTAAGCATTTTCTACAAATGCGTAAATTTTACGCATTTCCTCAGATTCATTCAGAAAGGCCTGTACTTTTTCCAGACCAGACTGCTCTATTTTGTAATATTTCCGGGTACGCCCGTTATATTCTTCACTGTAGGTGGAAACACATCCGTTTGTTTCCAGTCTCCTGAGTATTGGATACAGCGTCGACTCGGAAATTTCTATGCATGACGACACATCGCTGATTATGCGGTACCCGTATGAAGGTCCTTTTTTCAGTGCGGCCAGTACGCATATTTCAATGACTCCCTTTTTCCTTTGAATATCCATATGACTCCTTATAAGGATACTATGTATTGAAAAGCTATGCTAAACATAGTATATAATACATAGTATATATATTTACATATATTGTCAAGCTGTTATTGAACAAGCTGTACAGAAGTTCTACGATACTGGTGCATCCGTTTTTTCCGGAGGAATTATGACATGTACAGTGCTCGTTGAAAATTCTTCAGAAAGAGAAGATCTTGTTTCTCAGCACGGATTTTCTCTTTTTATTGAGACTTCAAACTATACCCTTCTTCTTGATGCAGGGCAGGATGATACATTTGCGCGGAATGCAGCCGTTCTGGGGAAAGATATTACTTCAGTGTCTGCTGCTGTTTGTTCCCATGCACATTATGATCATGCAGGAGGCTTCTGTTCGTTCTGTTCAATAAACAAGACTGCTCCTGTTTATACTTATTGGGAACCTGGAACATTATGTTTCAGTACAGCGCGTGCAGCTCCCGGAGAAGGGCCTCGTTTTATTGGATGGAGCGGAACAGACAGCTGCAAAGACAGAATCCACGTGATAAGCAGGAGTGCCCCGGAACAGATTGTTCCCGGAGTCTGGCTTATACCGGTTGTTGTACATACCGCATCGCAGCCATATAAGGATAAAATGCTTTTTATAGAAAAAGACGGAAAAATGATACCGGACGACTTTTCTCACGAGTGCATTCTTGCGGCGGAAACTCAAAAAAACGGTTCCGGAGGATTTGCACTTTTCAATTCCTGTTCTCACAGCGGTGTTGTAAATACGCTTGAAAGTGTCAGGCATTTTTTCCCTCGTATTCAGATTTTTTCGTATACCGGAGGATTCCACTTTCCCTGGAACAGGGGCGACACAATACCACAGGAAGACCTTACCGGCATGGATGAACTTGCTTCATATACGGCTTCGTCCGGTATAGAACTTTATTCCGGTCATTGTACGGGCGAAGCTGCGCTGGAGTATCTGGAAGACCTCTGCGGCAGTCGTTTTCACCGGCTGCATACAGGCATGGTATTTACGGTGTAATGCCGAGGTAATTGTTTTCATCCGCTCAGAGGGATTACTATTCCGCCTCTGCCGGAGAGCAGCAGATTGACAAACGGAGTCATTCCGGGATATACCAGTTTTCTTGAATAATATGCAAGTTATTTGCATATAATCAGGGAGGCTTCTATTATTCATGCACTGACACTTTTTACCGGGACATGGCTTGAAGCTGTGCCTTTCCTTCTTCTGGGAATTATATTTTCTGCAGTTGTGCATGTTATTGTTCCTGACGGATTTCTGCAGAAACAGTTTCCACGTAATCCCGTTCTCGGAATATGCTTTGGAGTTCTCGGAGGTTTTTTCTTTCCCGTCTGTGACTGTGCATCAGTTCCCGTTTTCCGCTCGCTTGTAAAGAAAGGAATACCACTGCCGGCTGCTGTTGCCTTTTTAACGGCAGCTCCGATTATAAATCCCGTTGTTATGTTGTCCACCTGGTACGCATACGGAGGAAACGGCAGAATAGTTCTGGCCCGTTCACTTTTTGGAATAATTTGTTCCGTTCTTATTGCATCGACATTCCTTTTTAAAGATGCATCAGATTTTATACCGGTAAAAGAAGGGCAGAATGAGTGCTGCACGGATATTTCTGTTATGTGCAGGTCTTTTTCAGAGAAAACTGCCGCCGTCATTTCGTACAGCTGCAGTGAATTTATAGAAGCAGGCAGCTGGCAGACTGCAGGTATTGCGGTTGCGACTCTGTTCCAGCTGCTGGCAGGCAGCGGTCGTACATCATTTTTGTCTTTCCATTTGTTGCGTCCGTCCGGTCTTGGACTATTTTTATCAATCGTGCTTATGATGGGGATTGCATATATGCTTTCTCTTTGTTCAACTTCCGATGCCGTTATCTGTTCTGTTATCGGAAAAAATTTTCCACCTGTTGCACAGCTCGCATTTCTTGTTTTTGGACCCATGATGGACATAAAGAATACTATACTGCTCGGCGGTATGTGTTCATGGAAGTTGTCCGCACGAATGGTCCTTACGACTTTTGTCGAGTGTTTTTGTGTAATGGCTGTATTCGCCGTTTTCGGAAGCGGGGTAAGAATCTTATGAAAAGTAAACACATACATTTTATTGCAGCAGGAATAGAAACCGCTGTTTTTTTCTGGATTGGAATACTGCTTATTGGTATAGTAACTCGCAATATAACACGTTTTTTCGTTGTCCACCGGTTAAAACCTTTTATCTTCGGTTCTGGTATCGTCTTCCTGTTTTGGGGAATACAAAGTCTGCGGCAGTTTTCATCTTTTGACAGGCAGAAACAGCCCAGAATGCATTACGACAGCGCATATTTCTTTCATCTTGCCGTATTTCTTGTTCTTACCGTTTTTATCAGTATACCAATATTCCGGTATTTAAAAACTGGTACAACAGTAGAAAAAAAACTTTCCCTTACAGGATCGGAAGGTCCCATATCCCGGGATCAGCTTAACTCACAAGTCCGGCGGTATTCAGACAGTCAGTTTAATGCAGTTGAATCAGCGCAGAATTCTGCAGAGTCAGATACTTCGTATCAGAATGCCGTTCAGTATTCATTTACTACGACCTCTGATAATCTTCTGCATGGATATTATCCCGGACAGAAAAAAATAGTGATCAGCGATACAGAAGGTGCCGGATGGGTCAAAGAAATCGAGGATCATACCTCGTTATATACCGGATGGTCTGTTACCATGAAAGGATGCGTTGTGACCGATCCTTCAATCTTCAACCGGGGAATGTTCTGCCCTTCCCGGGAACTTATGACATGCTGCGTTGCAGATCTTTCACTTATCGGATTTACCTGTCTTTATGATCCGGACGGACCGTTTGCCGGTCTTATACGCGGCGGAACATGGGTAACCGTTACAGGAACGGTAAAACAGGGCGAATATCAGGGACAGCCGGAACCGCAGCTCGTTTGTACCTCGGTTATAAAGGCTGATCCGCCTGCCGATCCGTATCTGTATCCTTAGTTAATATGACATATATATTGCATGTCATCAGGTAACTGAAAATTTCTATTAGAAGAAACAAAATAATATTGTATTCAATTTCTTTTTGCGTTATACTACCGCCTGGTCAGGGATAACAGGTGTCTGTGGTAATGTATGTCCATTTTTTGAGGTTATTATATGCAGAAAAAAAACCAGACAGAAGAATTAAATGTAGTTTTTAACAAACTGATTGTCGATTACAAGACGCTCCGTCGTTCTCTTGCTGATATATATAATCAGTCCCAGAACATCCGTGTTTTATCTTTTAATTCTGCAATAGAGGCGGCCAGGGCTGGACAGGCTGGAAATGGATTTAAAATCATATCAGAAGAAATACGGAATATCTCAGAGAAAAATGATGCTGGAAGTCAGGCAAGCAACGCTGTTGTCGACAGTATTGAGAAAAAAATGTACGATCTTATCGGTATCCGTACAGCAGATGTTGCTTTCGATATTATCGATAAAATAGACAGAAATCTTTTTGAACGGTATTGCGACGTGCAGGCATGGGCGACGTTCGGTAAAATAATCGATGCCTGTTCTAAACCTTCTGAAGAAACATATGAGAAAGCACAGAATATTCTCGAACGGATGGTACGGATTTATGAAGTGTATCACGACGCTATTTTAACAGATATGAACGGAAAGGTGATTTGTGCCGGAGTCCGAAAAGAACTGAGAGGAACAGATCTGTCCAGCAGAGAATGGTTCAAGACTGTCTGTACAGAAAAAAAGATTGTATATTCCGATATGTATTATTCTTCATCCCGCAAAACATGGGCTGTTGCCTATACCTGTCCTGTTTTTGCCCCTGATGGAAGTATGATCGGTGTTCTTTCCACACGTTTCAACTGGCAGTATATTTTAAACATTGTCGATGAGTCAAAAGTGTCTCCCACCGGAGATATCTGTGTTATTAACAGCGAAGGCGCTGTTATAGCCTCCCGCAATAGAGCTGATATTCTCAAACGAAACCTTTCGGATACAGAAGCATTTCATCAACTTTCATCGGATATTCCATACGGATTCTGCTATACAAAAAAAACCGGCTCTTTTTTTACGGTATACGGATTTGCCCATACGTGCGGGTATAATTCATATCCCGGAAAGAACTGGTCAGTTATAATCAGAGAAGAATACTAACGTGCATTTTTCCCTGATTTTTAAAAGCTGATTATAAATCAGACTTTGAACTGATCAATCTGAGTACCGATGCGCTCAATAGTACCATTCACGTTCAGTGATATTCCGTCAAGTGCAGTACCGTTTTCGTTTATTTTACGGGCTCCTGTTTCCATTTCTGTAACTTTTTCTTTCATTGAAGACGTTGCATCCTGAAGCCGTTTTACTTCATCAAGAATGGCTTTTTGTCCTGCACTCATTTCTGATGAAGCCGTACGTACTTCTGCAGTACTGTCGTTCATCATGTGAAGTGCATCGCCGATCTGTTTGGAACCCGACAGCTGTTCCTCCATGGCATTCTTTATCTGCATGACAAGCGTGTCCGTCTCTTTGATGTTTGTAGAAACAGAACCGAACGCACTCGTACTTTCTGCCGATGCCGAGACAACAGTCCCGATAGATTCCTGTATTTTCTTCAATTCGTCTCCGATTGTTTTGGACTGCGCAGTGGATGTTTCGGAGAGCTTTCGTATTTCATCGGCAACAACGCTGAACCCCTTTCCCGCTTCACCTGCGTGGGCTGCTTCAATCGCCGCGTTCATTGCGAGCAGGTTTGTCTGGCTGGCAATACTTGCTATCGCAGCATTCGCGTCCTCAAGCATTTCCGACTGACTGGAAATCTGTTCAATCTGTTCGCTTACCCGTTCCTGTTTAGACATTCCATCTTTAGAACGTTCTTCAAGCGAGGCGAAAGACTGTGCCATCTGTTCCACCGATTTATTGACACTGCCGATATTACCTATCATCTGTTCGACCGCAGCAGATGCCTGTGCAATCCCGCTTGCCTGGTTTTCAATCATTTTTTCGAGTGAAACAATATTCTGCGAAATCTCGGTAATTGCACCTGCCGTCTCTTCGACACTGGAAGACTGATTCGTTATTTCATGCTTCACGCTGTCTATATCGGAAAGTATCTGCGTTATCGCACTCGATGTTCCTTCTATACTCGTCCTTAATGTATCGCCGCTTGCTGAAAGTTCATTTTTTGACGTTTTCAGATCAGTCATAATACTCTGCAGTTTATCTACAAATTTATTGAATCCGGTAACAATTGAGCCGATTTCGTTGTTGACTGTTTTGTCGATACGTCGTGTTAAATCTGCGTTTCCGGATGCAATATTCAGAATAGATTTTTCGACGTTTTTCAGGGGCTTAATCACGTTCCATGCTGTTAATGCCGTAATAAGAATGAGTATGACTACAAAAATAAAACAGAGAATGGCAAGCGTTTTTCCCAGTTCCGCTGCAGTCTGTGTTACTTCACTTTCCGGAACAACAGCAACAAGAGCCCAGGAGGTATTTTTTATCGGTCCGAAGAACCCATACGCCTTTTTGCCTTTTGAATTTATAACATTTTCTGTTCCCGATTCCCGTTTTATCATCCGTTTTACTGCAGCACGTATTCCCGGATCTGTACTTTCGTTCATATTTTTCATGATAAGATCAGTTGAAGGGGCTGCGAGACATATGCCGTCTCCGTCTATTATGGTAAGATATCCCCCTGTACCAACCTTCACGGTTTCTACGATTTCCTGCAGATGAACGAGCGTTACGACTCCTGCGAAAAAGCCGATTTTTTTGTGATTTTTATCATATGCCGCAACGCATATCTGATAAATAAGAGAATTATCGAGTCTGGATTTAACAGGATTACTGATAAAAAAATCTTTTCCTTCTTTTGTCATCGCCTTAACATAAGTCCTGTCTGACAAATCTATATCCTGCCCCGAATCACTCTGCGACAATCCGTCCATGTGACAGAAAAGAATGCTGGTGAAATCGGTTGAACGCCGGTCTGTATTTTTCCGTATCCAGTTTACAACACCTTCTATATCTCCGTTTTTTACAAAATCGGACTCAGTGTACAAATGTATTTCGCGTATAAACTGCTGATTCCATGAATCGATTGCATCTGCATATACCGGAACCATTCCGCTGATATTATTGGAAATACTT
>JBAYAJ010000076.1:0-10965 GCA_041669845.1 Treponema sp. | reverse complement strand
TCTTTTTCATCGACAGCCGCGGCATTCCATGCTGAAAAAAATTCCTGTTTCCAGCCCCACGACTCGGGTATAAAATCAACATTCATGACAAACCTCCAGAGGGAACGGCAGATTGGTGACGGCCTTAAGCGCAAGACGAAGCAGCACATTTTCGTCGTCGTCGGCAGCAATTCTGTTCGTTCTGATAGTGCCGCATTTTTCACAGCGGTGGACGATATACCATTCACCGTTGTCTTTGACCCACACTGCGATAGGCCGCATCCTCCCCCTGCAGGGAGAGCGCCGGTCGCCTGGTAAAATATCCTCATGTCTGCTGTACAGACAATGAGGACAGTGATTTCTGTTTTTCCCGCCGGATAAAACCGGGGGAACCGTTCTGCCGCAGTTAAGACAGATAAATGCTTCTGTGCATTCGCGGATTATAGATTGTATTCTGGACATACCAACGCCTTCTCCGGAACCGCAGTATGCAGTGCAGTACACACGGACCCGGATATAAAAAAAGGGGAACCTCTAAAAACTTCAGTTTTTAGAGGTAACTCTGAAAGTGCGATGTTTTAAGTCGCGACATTGCAACGACTTAAAACTCGGCGGCATCTCTAAAAAGTCACTGAAAGTGAGTTTCTAGAGATGCCCAAGATGTAACCGCGTTGATTAATGACGGGGTAGCCGCCAGACGGGATAAAGTGCGGAAAGGTCTGAAAGAGACAGGGGAAAAGTTACACGGAATGAATACATTCAGAAAATGCATCACACCGGATATGTGGTGTAAGAACCATTGTCTGAAACAACGGTCTGCCGGTAATTCTCTACTGTCTGACTACCACCGTCATGTTGGTTGCAATATCCATTAGTATAGACCTCCTGTAAAAAATATGATGATACAAAAAAATATATCCGCGAACCGGAGAGCAGTCAATAAACCGTAAAGTCATAAAATATTTTAGGAGGATACGGACTTTATCCGTTATCTTTCATATGAATAAGCTGTGTGCCGGCCTCATTAATAAGCTGCCGGTACAGAAAACAGTTTCTGACATGATCGTTCACCATGCCGCACGCCTGGAGATGTGCATACACCGTCACCGACCCAAGGTATTTAAAACCGCGTTTCTTAAGGCTGGTACTTATGGCATCTGAAAGTTCCGTACGGGCAGGAATGGAACCGCCGGAATGTCCCCTGTACAGCACCATCCTGTTCTGCGTAAAGCCCCACAGATATTCGGAAAACGAATGATACTCTGAAGCCGTTTCTATAAAGCACCGGGCATTGTGTATAATTGCTTCAATTTTCCGCCGGGAGCGGATCATACCGGGAACTGCCAGAATCCGCTCGATATCCGATTCGGTATACTTCACGATTCTGGTATAATCAAAATCATCGAAACAGGTACGGAATATATCACGTTTTTTAAGCATCATTGTCCAGTTAAGGCCGCACTGCATGACTTCCATCATAAGAAATTCAAACTGTTTTCTGTCGTCGTGTACGGGTATGCCCCATTCGGTATCGTGATATTCCTGCAGCAGTCCGCAGTCTTCGCACCATTTACAGCGGCATTTTTTTTCACCCATCATACATCTCCCCTGTACAGATTATTAAAACAGTATAACACGAAAACTGACAACAGACATATCAGTATTACGATTCCGTATTTTGTGATATACTTATTTTTACAGGAGATTTTTATGCAAACAGTGGAAACCGTGTGCAGAGCATACATAGCGTCATATGAAACAGGGCAGCAGGATAAAATTGCAGCGTTCTTACATCCTGCCCATATGTATTATCCACCGGGAGGCTGCTCCCCTATGACAAGGGAAGAACGTATAGCCGATGAACATTTTTTCTTTTCTGCATTTACCAATATAAAGGCAGAAATTGCAGATATGGTTATTCAGGAGAACAAAGCGGCGGTACGCATAATTATGGCATGCACACACACAGGAGAATTCCATGGAGTTGCAGCAACCGGGCGCCGCATTACCATCCCGTACATGGAACTCATCAGGTTCGAAGACGGCATGATAAAAGATGAATGGGCGGAATTTGACATGTCGACTATTATTTCCCAGCTGCAGTAAGAATACGTACACATCAGATCAGTCACATTCTGAAAACAAATACCGGTATAGTATGTCGGTACATTATTCGACAACCGCTTCCCGTTCTTCTGGTAAAATTCCTGCTGCAATCCGCTCATAAGCGGCATCCATTATGTCAATCACAAACAGAAGTGCAATGTCTAAATGATGTACATGTACATCATTTAGAACCGGCGATGTTGTGAAGAGCTGCATCATTGCCGCAACGGTTTCCTTTTTGATAATTGCTTTCTGCTCTGCTATATAGGAGTTTTTCCATGTAACAGCTTTGAGTTCCGCCCGTAATTTTCCGCTGTTTCTACTATCTTTTCGCGCATACTGATGCCGCGAACCTGTCTGAGCTTACTGACGACTCGTTCTTTTGCCATTCTGCCACCTGTCTGTTTTAGTTTAACAGGCACTCATGCAGGAAATCGACGAATGCACGGTCCTCAGATGAAAATCGCGCTGTTCAAAGCTTCCGGCAAAGACATACTGTGTGTTATTATGAATCATATGATCTGTGATGCAGCCGGATTTAAGGAAGTTCTATACCGTCCTGCTTCATTGTACACGGCACTTGAAACAGGAACTGCAGTTAAAAACGGTTCCATAGATGCTGCTCATAAGAAATCATTTCCATCGTATTATGAGTCAGTAGAAATTATCATTAAAAGCAAAGAGTATCAGACGATTTGAGAATATTCTGGATTATATTAATACACATTATACAGACAGGTTTTGATTCCGTCAATTATTACAGCAGTCTGTTTAGAAAGTAATATCATATGTCACCCACAGAATTCAGGAATCAGCATACAACTGCCTGAATAAGACCATTGACAGTAAACTTTCTATGGTCTATAAAAGCAGTAATGAACCAGCTTATTATAAGCATTGACTCACCCGGCGATATCGATGCAAAGCTTGCAGCCTGCAAAAGCAAAGCAGATATACGGACTGTTTTTATTCAAATATATACTTCCAGAAACAACAAGGAATGGCTTGAAAATCTTGGAACTGCAGCCCTTAAACATTTTCCAGATGCTGCAGTAGTTGGTGCAACTACAAGCGGTGAAATCATAAACGGATATACGATGACCGGTGAAACTGTCATTGCTATCTCTTTTTTCAAAACGTCACAAATAGATTTGATTACTCTTCCATGCAGAGAAGGTGATGAAAAAAATGTCGGGTTATGCATCAAACAAAAAATTGTACCACGGCTGGCTCTGGCTGCCGGTATAATGATTCTCTGTACTGCCATCAGCATGGATTCATCGGAATTCATTAAGCCCCTGTCCGTACTTGCTCCTGAATGTCCCGTTTTTGGTGCAGCAGCGGGGTATTATAACGACCCCGGGCAATCTTTCATATTATGCGGTCATAAAGTATGTGATTCAGGAATTGCGGTTATTATATTCAAAGGAAAAAATCTTTTCCTGAGTGTTTCTTATTTTCTTGGATGGAAACCGTTCAGTAAAGAAATGACCATTACTTCTGCACGTGAAAAAACGGCAGAAAAAGTTGATGATCTTCCTGCGTTTTCTGTATATCGCCATTATCTTGGAATTGAAAACGATCAGAACTTTGCGGAAAACGCAGTAGGATTCTCATTTCTGATTAAGAAAAACCACGGATATATTGCACGAGTTCCTATTTCTGTAACAAAAGATGACGGAATTTTATTCGGAGCTGATGTTCATACTGGAGAAAAATTCAGAATCGGTTATGCCGATCCGGATGTAATTATTGAAGAATCCCGGAAAAGCCACAAAAAAATGCAGAAATTCAAACCAGATGCTATTTTTCTGTTTTCATGTGGAACCCGCAGGGAGCTGCTTAAAGATGATATTGACCAGGAAACCCGTCCTTTTGCTGAAATTGCACCAACAGCAGGATTCTATACAGCAGGTGAATATTTTGGCTCTAATACAGGAATCGAACTGCTTAATTCCACAATTGTAACGGTCGGTATGCGCGAAGGAAATGAACAGGAAGAAAACGTACAGCAGGAAAATGAACTCCGGGAAACTCCTCTTCATCCGCATACAAAAGTAGTAAATTATCTTATCCGTTTTATAGAAACAGTAACACGGGAACTTGAGGAAGCAAATAAACAACTGCTGCAATTGGTAATACAGGATAAACTGACGGGACTCTATAATAGAAGAAAACTTGATGAAATATTATCTTATGAAGTTGCACGTGCAAAACGACACGGATCCGGGTTTTCACTTATACTGACTGATATTGATTTTTTCAAAAAAGTCAATGATACATATGGTCATCTTATTGGAGACAAAATTCTTATTGAGTTTGCTGAATGGCTGCGGTATACATTCATACGGAAAACCGATATTGTCGGACGATGGGGCGGAGAAGAATTTCTGTGCATTATTCCAAACAACCTGACAGAACAGGCTGCGGAAACAGCAGCCGAATTTGTGCATATGATTGCTGCAGCACCGTTCTCAAACGGGCTTCATATCACCTGTAGTGCGGGTGTCAGCTCGTACAAAGACGGGGATACTGCAGATTCTATCATGAACCGTGTTGACAGTGCGCTGTATGAAGCAAAGAAGGAAGGACGCAATATGGTAATTCCCTGTTAAAGATTCAGAACTTTATCGAAAAAGACCGGGAATGTATGCATACCGTCATTATGTTCTTACTGCGTTAATCAGCATACGGTAGGTTCAGCTCTCCCACTCTATTTTTACCTGACTGCATGTATCCTTCAGGTATTTCCGTTTTTCCGGGCTGTTGTCGACGGCTGCTGTGTATGCACTTTTTATAACCACATGCGCTTCCGGATAATGCTGTTTTGTCAGTTTCGCCGTTTCAAGTACGCAGTAATCAAGTGCAATACCAACAATATCAAACTGCTCAATGCCTTCAACTGTAACAGAAGCCCCGTATTCTTCTTTCTGGGGATCCATTCCCTTGTGCACGACCGATATACTTACCGGATCACCGCGCTGCAGAACAGAACCGATACCACTGCTTATTTTTTCATGTAGATACGCTCCATGAGTATTCTGCACACAGTGAACGGGCCACGTACCACCATTATTCAAAAACGAACAATGTTTTACGGGATGGAAATCTTCAGTTACTACAATAACGTCATAACGAGAGTCCTGAAGCAGGCCGTTAATTGCACGACATGCCTGTTCACCACCGGAGACTGCAAGAGAGCCGCCTTCAACAAAATCATTCTGACAATCTACTATAACAAGACATGTTTTCATATCCTGAAGTATAGCAGACGATACTGTTTTATGTAATATGTTTACCTGCTTCTCAGAATATCATAAATCCTGATTTCTTCTTCTTTTGTCAGAACTTTCCAGCAGTTTGCAGGACTTCCCGACGCGAGAGAATCAACTGCCATTTTATCTTCCATGGCAGCAAATTTTTCAAGATCAAGACCGTATTCGCGGAGCGTCGGAACCTTCAATTCCTTTGTAAAAGATTCAAGCGCATCAAGGAATTTTTCTGCACCTGTTTTCGGATCGTCGCCCGCGTCTGCAGCACCGATTTCAACACCGAGGCGTGCAAAACGTTCGTAACAGCCTTCGAGAACTGCACGCAGACATTCAACGATGAGCATTGCATTTGAAATTCCGTGCGGAACATGGAATACCGCACCGATCGGACGGCTCATGCCGTGCACGATCGTCGTCGGAGACGTGTTGATTGCAACACCCGCTTCATACGCTGCCAGAGACATATTTTCGCGGGCTTCTCTGTTTGTTCCGTCTTTTGCGGCAGCCGGAAGGTATTTGAAAATCCGTTTAACGGCATCAAGGCAGAACATATCAGTTACCGGATTTGCTTTGCGGCACGTATAGCTTTCTACCGCATGAGCCAGCGCATCCATACCGGTGTTTACCGTGATTGAGGCAGGAGCACTGATTGT
This sequence comes from Treponema sp., assembly GCA_041669845.1. Lineage (GTDB taxonomy): Bacteria > Spirochaetota > Spirochaetia > Treponematales > Treponemataceae > Treponema_D. The sequence goes on along the minus strand of JBAYAJ010000076.1, from coordinate 4,955 downwards.
ATACGTATAGTCGATTATGGCTATTTTCGGCAGAAGGGCATCGCCTTTCAGCAGAAGCTTTGAGTTTGTCGGAGTGTCGGTATACACAAAATACTTTGTAACTTCGGAACCTGTTCCCGCCGTTGTCGGAATAAGCACAAGCGGCGCAAAATCACCTTCTATTGTTTTTCCGAAATAATCGATTAACTTTCCGGGAAGGACAGACATGGCTGCAACGGCTTTTGCCGTATCAAGTGGAGTTCCGCCTCCCAGCCCGATGATAAAGTCGCACTTTTCATCCTTAAAAACTTTGACACCGGCATAAATCATCAGGTCATCAGGTTCGCCCGGTAAATCGTTATAAAGAACGGAATCTATACCAAGACCTTTCAGAACGCTCTGAACCTGACCTGCAAGTCCTGTTTTTGTGATGACTTTTCCGGTTACGATCAGCGCTTTTTTTCCAAACGACTTAAGATACGGAGCGGCCTGTTCAAGCACGCCTTCCCCGACAATGGTTCGCGGTGCAGTAGTAAAATTAAACATAAAATCTCCTTATTAAAGCCTTGCCGGCAGTCACGCGGCAAGGATGGCCGCGAATCGCGGTTCTCGTATAACGCGTCAGGGCATGGAGCAACGCAGAGCGGTCACGCAGGAGCCTGCGGCGAGGAGGCTGGAGCGGCAGCGGTATTGCGTAACGCCCGACGGGCCGTCCCGAAAGTAAAACTTACGGGACGGCCCGAACGCCCTAGATATATTTTTTGTCCACTATTGAAAGAACTTCATCAAGTTTTGCAAGTTCTTCGTCAAGCTGTGCTTCGGTGATGATAAGAGGAGGTGCTACAATGATGACATTTTCGTGCGAATATGTAAAGAATCCGCGGCTCTTGAGTTCTTTTACGACGGTACCCATGATTCCCTTCGGATCCTGTCCCCAGGGAACCAGCGGTTCACGCGTTTTGCGGTCTTTGACAAGTTCAACACCGCTGAACAATCCGATGTAGCGGACGTCACCAACGGACGGATGTTTTGCCTTCAGACCTTCCAGAATTTTTCCCAGATGTTTTCCGACTTTCTGAACATGCCCTTCAATGTCGTTCTTAAGGTAGAACTCCTGACAGGCTACGCCGGCCGCGCAGGCAAGCGGATGGCCGGAATAGGTTAAACCGCAGCTTAGGAATTTATCATCAAAGAAATGTGCAATGTCGTTCTTTACGATACAGCCGCCGAGCGGAATATAACCCGAATTGACGCCTTTCGCAAAGGAAATGATATCAGGCGTTACGTCGAAGTTCATGTACGCAAACATTTTTCCCGTACGGTACCAGCCGGCCATGACTTCATCGCAGATCATCATGATGCCGAATTCGTCGCAGATTTTGCGGACGCCTTTAAGATAGTTTTTGGGATATATGATGATTCCGTTTGAACCGATGACTGTTTCAAGGATGATTGCAGCAATTCTGTCGCCACCTTCAAAAATCACCTGTTCGCGGAGTCTTTCAACGTAGTATTCGCATTCTTCATCTTCTGAAGCGAACCTGATTTTTTCCTGATACGGATAAGGGCCGCGGAAATGGATGAATCCCGGAATTGCCGGTTCCAGGGCAAAATGCCGCGGTTCGCCTGTCAGGTTTCCGGCACCGAACGTTGAACCATGATACGAGCGGTACTGGCTCATTACCTTAAAACGGCCGGTATACATTCTGGCCATTTTGATAGCGTTTTCATTGGCATCCGCACCGCCGTTCGTAAAGAAAATCTTACCGAAGCAGTCGGGCAAACGGTCGATAATCGATTTTGCGAGTTTTGCCCGCACTTCAACGCCCCATGAGCCTTGAACGTACGCGAACTTGTCAAGCTGCGCTTTAATCGCTTCCGCCATTTCTTTATTTGCATATCCGGCATTAACGTTTACCTGCTCGGAAGACATATCCGCATAGCGTTTGCCTTCAGTATCGTAAATGTAAATCCCTTCTGCATGGTCAACGACAGTCGGATTAAGTCCGCCCTGTTTACTCCATCCGAGCAGAACATTTGATGTCTGCATTTCAGCTGTTTCTTTTGCTGTCATAAATTGCCTCCATATCGGTGACCGAGTCCGTTTTTTACCGCCCCGTTTTCATCAATCATATGTATGACAGAAAGTCTACAGCAATCGTGTACTATACGCATTGTCATTTTAACCAAACTTTTATACAATTGTTTGTATAAAATAACCAAACAACAATTTCACTGTAAGCCGTGAAGTTTAAAACAAAGAGGTAGAATGTCTCTTTCTGTCGAATCCGTTTACAACATTATTAAAAATAAATATAAGCTTAATCTTATTGCAGGTAAAAAAGGTTTAAACAGGACGATAAGCTGGATTTACTACACGGAAGACTCTTCAACGATAGAATATATCAGAGGTGGAGAACTTGCCATTACCCTTGGCGTAAATTTTGAACGTCAGCAGGACAACAAAGGTGATGAATCGGAGAATCTGACGCAGTTCTTAAAAACATATATCGACAATTTTCAAACGCACAACGCATCGGGGCTGATAATCAACACGGGCAAATATATACATGAAATCCCTGAAAAGATTATTGCTTTATGCAATGAACTCTCTTTTCCTGTTTTTACAATGCCATGGGAAATCCATACAATCGATGTCATGCAGGAAGTGGGCAATATGCTGGCGACCGACCGGCAGAATGCTTTTTCTGTTGAAAATTTCTTTTATACTACAATCTTTTCTCCAGAAACTGCAGACCAGAACCAGATTTTAAACACACCGTTCCATGATGCAGAAGAATTTGCAGTAGTACTTCTGGAAATTGAAATGAAACGGTTTAACAACGATATTGAACAGATAAAGCGCTATGTAACTTTTTCATTCAACCAGAAACTCAGTCTGCCGGTAAACAGTTACGCATGCTTCATACATAACCAGAAGGTAATCTACGTTTTAAAAGAAAATTTTGAAAAATCAGCATCTGAAATAGCCCGGATCGCAGCAAACGACAAATATTTCTACGGAAAGAAGACGTCGCTCTCGGACAGCTGTAAAAGTCAGAAAGAGCTGCCTGATATGTACAATCACGCGCTGTATGCTATGGAACTGACCGACTCGGTTAATTCGGTGGGCAGATACGATTCACTGGGATTTTTTAAGATTTTAGTTGAAGTAAAAAACAGGAAGGTTCTGGAACAGATGTATGAAGATACGCTTGGAAAACTGCGGATCTTTGCGGAGGACAAACGTACTGACTACCTGAAAACGCTTGAGCTTTATTTAAAATACGGAGGAAACATTCAGAAGATTTCCGATAAAAACGCAAACCACCGGAACACGGTCGTCTACCGGATTCATAAAATCGAAGAAACGCTTGGAATAGACCTTTCCGACGGCGATACCCGGAGCTTGGTTCAAACGGCACTGTACATAAAGAAATTTCTGGACAAGAAACTGTAGACGCCACAGATTCTGCGGCAGACAGTATCCCGATCTGCAGTACATGGCAGCTTATACAGCTGTCCCCGAAAAACAAGGAAGTGCAAATTCTACATCCAGCGTCACCTGCAGCAGGTATACGTAGTGGACGTCTCACCGGAACTTATCCCAAATGTCACAGAATCCGTGATGGCCGATAATGAAGGCAAAAATTCTGGATGGGAGTGTTCACCAATAACCGCTTTTCCCGTCACGCTTTCAAACTTCAGTTTGTTTTTCAGTGTATTGTGTTATATGATTCTTCTATCTTCCACCTTTAGAAATAAACAGTACATATTTCCTGTGTTGTTATACTTTCCGGAAGATTTGCCGCTGCTGCAGTTTTTCCGTTCCGTCTATTGCAAATACAACATACCCGTCCCATGCCCCGACTTCTTCTTCGCTGCCGTAGAAATCTTTCAGAATTGATGAAAACGATCCGGTAATCCAGACCATGAGCCACGAAAAAAGCAGTACTACAACTGTCCGAAGCGCGGTGACGACATTCGAGTCAGTATTCCTGATGCCGCACTTTGCGAGAATAGCAGTCGCGCCTGAAAACAGCGCCGAACCGAATGCAAAAAGAATCCACATGAAAATATCCCCTTAGTATTCCTTATCAAGCAGGCTGTGGTACCATGTATTCAGCGCATCAACCCGCCTGCTGAAGGAATCAGCAATATCAGCCTTCATGAAAAGAATCTGTACGCTGCGGTCATGATTGCGTACAGTGGCTCCTGATGTCAATACGATATGCTGTGATACCTGCATGACCGATCGGTTTATATCCTGCACGGCGTGAAATATAGGTTATTCCTTTCTGTGTGGAAATTCTGCCTATTAAATTGAATAGTCTGAGTTGTTTTTCCGATTCAGAAAGATTAGACCATGATGCCGGGAATGCGATTGTTTCTGATTTAACTATCGTAAAACTTTTTACATGAGTTGGAACAGCTGTAATTTTTTGGCGAATCATACTGTTTTCCGGAATCTGCTGTGGTGATGATGTTGTATCATCATATGCGTAAAGGCAGATACAAAGGCATAATGCACAAATACCTGTTATAATAATTTTTATGTTCATACGACAGCTCCTGCTGTTTTCCTGCAGATATTAATAAAACAGGCCAATGCCCGCCGAAATTTCAAACAACGGACCAGTCCGCCATGAGGTATTGAACATATCTGCAGCTATGCTGCTGTTTACTTTTTCAAGAAGTTTCTCCGCATCCATACCAAAACTTCCGTGTATCTGCAGACTGCGCCACCGGACGGGAAATACGTTCACATCCATGCCGAACGTATACCATCCGTCCTTCGGATTTAAATAAGAACCGGCAGCTGTATTATGGCCAAGAGCAGCTCGACGAATGGCGAGCACTGTACCTCGCAGTTCAACAGAGACAACCCGGATGTGTCCGGAAACTGTACTGTGAAAAGAGTGAACGGCATGTCCATGTTGAGAGAAACAAACAGGTCCGTTCTGATGTCCCGGTCG
>JBAYAJ010000075.1:0-11378 GCA_041669845.1 Treponema sp. | reverse complement strand
CCTGCTGGCACAGGACAATGTTGCTGTCGTCGGTGATGACGATCAGTCAATCTACAGCTGGCGCGGTGCCGATTATCAGAATATTGTGCAGTTTGAAAAAGATTTTCCCGGTGTACAGGAAATACGGCTGGAACAGAACTACCGGTCAACAGAAACTATCCTTGAAGCCGCAAACGGCGTTATAGCCCACAATACAAACCGCAAGGACAAGAAATTGTGGAGCGGAAACGGGAATGGTAAACCAATAGAAATTTTCATGCCGGAAAATGAAACCGATGAAGCAAGTTTCATTGCCGAAAGCATACAGGGAATTTCTATGGAAGAAAAACTCAAATACGATGATTTCGGTGTTCTTATAAGGGCAAATACACAGAGCCGTGCGATAGAAGAAGCACTCCTTGAAGCTAACATTTCCTACACAATGAGCGGTGGTACCAGTTTCTATGAACGCATGGAAATAAAAGACATCATCAGTTACCTGCGCGTCATTTCAAATCATGACGATGACGTAAATCTGCTCAGGATCATCAATACACCCCGGCGTGGTATAGGACGTAGTACGATTGAAGTAATGAACGAAATTGCTAAACAAAATGTATGCACGCTCTGGGAAGCAATTCAGTACCTTATAAAAGATCCGTCCGGAATTATCGGTACTGCATCGAAAGAAGCACTTGAAGAATTTACAAATATAATTGAAGGAAACCGTTCGAAACTGCTCGGTGGACGCGGATTATCCGGCAAGGTGCGTCAGTTTGTAGATGACATAAATTATAAAGACTATCTCATTGGTGAATTCCAGAAAAATGAAAAGGCTGTACGCTTTAAACTTAAAAACATAGAAACACTCATACTGTCGATTGAGACGTGGGAAAACAATCCTGATAACTACGATCCGAACCTTTTTAATTACCTGAACAGGATTACGCTTTTAAGCCGTGACGATATGGACGACGACAACGATAAAGGAAAAGTAAATCTTATGACAATTCATGCCTCAAAAGGTCTTGAATTTCCGGTTGTGTTCATCGCAGGTGCCGAGGAAGGTCTTATTCCCCATGCACGCTCCGTTGAAGAAAACGGGGGAGACGTCGAAGAAGAACGACGGCTTTTCTATGTAGCCATCACGCGTGCACGCGACAAACTGATTATTACATCATGCCGGAAACGGCGGAAACAGCAGGCTGTTGTTGAATGTGAACCTTCCCGCTTTCTTGACGAAATACCGGCAAATCTCGTCGAATACCATCAGCCGCAGACTGCCGTAACCGACGATCAGGCCCACGACATATTATCGGATATGCTGAAAAAATTCCAACAGTGAATCTTTATTTTATGCGGGAAAATCTTTACAGAAGTGCTTAGCCGCAGGATTTTCCCGGAAAGCTTTATATAATTGTTCCGGAAGTACATAGTTAATCATTCTGCAAGTCATAATTATACTTCGGATATGTCGATAAAAATTATGCACAAAGACAAGATTCTTAATGAAATGAGGCTGGTTTCATCTTGAAACCAGCCTCATTTCATTGTAAAACCAGTCTGGTTTCAAATATGCTAATCATACCCGGTACTTTATCTTTTTTCCGGTTCCTTCGTACAATTTTCCCCGTAATTCTGCAACAGAAACATCGTGAATATAATCGTCAAATCCCATCATGCGGTCTATTATGCCGTTCGGTGTAATTTCTATAATGCGGTTTGCTATCGACGAAATAAACTCATGGTCATGGCTGTTGAAAAGCACTACACCGGGGAAATCGACAAGTGCATCATTAAGGCTTTCTATAGCTTCAAGATCAAGATGATTCGTCGGATCGTCCAATATGAGTACGTTCGCATTCTGAAGCATGAGTTTTGAGAGCATACAGCGTACTTTCTCACCACCCGATAAAACTTTTACAGGCTTAAGCGATTCATCTCCTGAAAAGAGCATACGACCCAGAAATCCTCGTACATATGCATCATCCTGTTCTTTTGAATACTGCTTAAGCCAGTCGGTAATGTTCATGTCACAGTCAAAATACTTATTATTGTCACGAGGCAGATATGTATGGCTTGTAGTCTGTCCCCAGAAAATTTCACCAGAGTCAGGCTGCTTTTCACCTGCAATGATGTCGAAAAATGAAGAAATTGAATTATGCTCTATACCGACAAAGGCAATCTTGTCGGTACGATTGACAATAAGTGAAAAATCATTCAGAAGTTTTATACCATCCTGAGAATAAGAAATTTTCTTTACTTCCAGCGTATTATTTCCGATTCCACGATCCTGAATAAAATGGACATACGGAAATTTGCGGCTTGTAACCGGAAATTCTTCAAGTTCCAGTTTGTCCAGGACTTTTTTACGACTTGTCGCCTGTCTGCTCTTCGACGCATTTGAAGCAAAACGCTGGATGAATTCTTTTAAATCTGCAATCTTATCCTCTCGGCGCTTTGCCTGATCTTTTGCCTGCTTCTGTAAAATCTGACTCATCTGATACCAAAAATCGTAATTGCCGGTAAACTGTGTAATCCGGCCATAGTCAATATCACAGATATATGTACATACAGTATTGAGAAAATGTCTGTCGTGGCTTACTACAATAACTATATTCGGAAATTCAAGAAGCCAGTTTTCAAGCCAGGTAATTGATTCAATATCAAGACCGTTCGTAGGTTCATCAAGAAGAAGTACATCAGGATTTCCGAATATCGCCTGTGCAAGGAGCACCCTCACTTTCTGACTTTCATCAAGATCACCCATCATTCTGTCGTGATATTCTTCTTCCAGCCCCAGTCCGGACAGCATCTGCTCAATCTGATTTTCCGCTTCGTACCCGCCGAGTTCTCCGAATTCTGTTTCAAGTTCCGACGCTTTTATTCCGTCTGCTTCTGAAAAATCAGCTTTTGCATAAATCTCATCACGGGATTTCCCGCATTCATAGAGTTTCGGATACCCCATCATGACTGTTTCTTTAACAGAATATTTGTCAAATGCAAAGTGATCCTGTTTAAGGACTGCCATGCGCTGTCCCGGCGTCATGCTTATGGTACCGGAGTCGTGATCTATCTCACCGGAAAGAACTTTTATGAAAGTCGATTTTCCGGCTCCGTTTGCACCGATAATACCATAACAGTTTTCCGGCGTAAACTTCAAATTTACATCTTTAAAAAGCGGTTTTTCGCTGAATTTCAGGCTTACATCGCTTACAGTAATCAATTTACAACCTCTTATTTATTTTTACTGCTGAACAAAGATTTTATTCTGTTTAATAAACTCTGTGACTTCAACCCCTTTTTACTAGAATCGTAATGTTTTACACTGCTGTTTGTCGTCGGATTCGTAGTCTGTACGCTTTTTTTAACAGGTTGTACACCAGACAGGGGACGTTTTTTACCAGCTGTTACGTTTCTGTCAACTTTTTTAACACTGCTCTGTACGGCAGACTTTGCATATTTTTCTTTATACAACTTCATCCGTTCATCAAACGACATACTCTGCAGCTTCGCAGCATCGATTTCTTTTACCTGAGAACTGCGTTCAGGCGCATTATAATTTTTATTAACATGCCTCTCATTTTTTTTGCCGTATCCGTCGTGTTCTCTACGGGGACGACTGTTGTTTCTGCGGTCAATACCGTCTTTATGATTATCGTTATGACTGTGGTAAGATTTCCGGGAACCGCCGTGTTCATTCTCATAATCCTCGTTCCAGTTTTCCGTACGGATATAAATCCCTGAACTTTTATCTTCCATCATCTGTGATGCATCCGCAACTTTTGCAGGTATGGACATTTCAATGTACCGCTCAATTGCAGGAAGATTGTAAACATCCTGTTCGCTGCAGAATGTATACGCTTTTCCAGTTTTCCCAGCACGTGCAGTGCGTCCGATTCTATGGACATAATTTTCCGCTTCATTCGGAAGGTCATAGTTCACGACCATGGAAAGTGAATCGACGTCTATTCCCCGTGCAGCCACATCCGTTGCAACCAGAATGGAAATTTTTCCTTCTTTAAATTGATTCAGTACCTGCTGTCGTCTTGTCTGAGGCAGATCACCGATGATAAATTCACTTCTAAGCTCGTTCATGGAAAGACGTTTCGAAACCACTTCACACGAACGTTTCGTGTTGCAGAAAATAAGAACGCTTTCAGGTTTTTCATTTTTCAGTATGCCGATAAGAAGCTTCATTTTTTCGTCACTTGAAACGTGAAAAAGTTCCTGATCAATCTGATCTACCGTGATGTTGTCCGCTTCAATTGTTATTTCTTTCGCGTCGCGCGTATATTCCCATGCAAGATTTTTTACATATGAATTAAGCGTTGCAGAAAAAAGCATGGTCTGACGATTTTCTGTTTTTGGAAGCACTTTGAGCAGCGTCCGCAGGTCAGGATAAAACCCCATATCAAACATACGGTCAGCTTCGTCGATGACAAGAAAACCGACATTCGACAAATCGAGCTGGTGGCTCTCTTCAAGATCTATCATTCTTCCCGGAGTCCCAACGATAATATCAACACCATTTTTCACTGCGTCTATCTGCTTATCGTATCCGACTCCTCCGAAAAAGCTGAATGTTCTGAGAGATGTGCCACTGACAAGCACTTTTGCCTCTTCCTCTACCTGAGCAGCAAGTTCTCGAGTAGGAAGCAGTATAAGTACTTTTTTCCCTTTATTTTTTTCTTCACAGAGAAGTTCCTGAAGTATTGATACAAGATATGCTGCGGTTTTTCCTGTTCCTGTCTGAGACTGCACATATAAATCTGAGCCGTCAAGCGCTGTCTTGAGTACCTGTTCCTGAACAGGTGTACACGTTACATAACCTGCTGCAGAAATTCCCTTTAGCAGACTTTCATCTAAATTAAATTCTTTAAAATCCATATCTTTATAATATATACTTTTTTGTAAATCCTGTACAGGTCACGGAATATGTCAAAACTCGACTAAGTTATCATATTTCATTATTATACAAGTATGATCAATTTTATTAATAAAGACGACTATCAGGCGTCGCTGTTTTCAAACCGCCTTTCAAAAAAATATAAAACTCTGCGGAAATGGGCACGACGATCGCGCATTACCTGTTACAGACTTTATGACCGCGATATTCCTGAAGTTCCGCTAGCCGCAGATCTTTACGAATTTCTGCCCGACAGCATCTCAGGCAAAAACGAAACAGCACGTTTTATGGCAGGCGAATATGCCGGTCTTTCTGCAAACGACAAAAAAATTGAAACAGAAACAGCATCCCGGCAGTATCTGACCCTGTATCTTTATGAACGTCCGTATGAAAAGCCTGAAACGGAAGAAAACATATGGCTTTCAAAAATGGCTGATGCAGCTGCGGTTACAGTCCGCATACCGCGGGAACATATCATCATAAAAACCAGAAAACGTGATAAGGGCGGGAGTCAGTATGCAAAAAATACAGAGGAGCCTTCTGTGCAATCTTCACTTACCGGCGTTGTACAGGAACAGGGGCAGATTTTCAGGATAAATCTCACAGACTATCTTGATTCAGGCCTTTTCTTTGATCATCGCATTCTCCGCAGCAGAATCCGGGAAACGTGTTCAGGTAAAACGGTCCTCAACCTGTACTGTTATACTGCAGGTTTTTCCGTCTATGCCGCCGAGGGGCACGCAAAAAAAATAGATTCAGTAGATTTGTCAAACACATATTTAAATTGGGCGGAAGACAATATGGCTCTAAATGATTTCACGGATAAAGGAAAATATGACTTTATACGTGCAGACGTCAAAGAATTCATTGCACAAAAAAAAGCCGTCAAAGAAAGATACGACATCATTATTCTTGATCCACCAACATTCAGTAATTCAAAAATGGCTGATTCGATGCTTGACATAAACAGAGACTGGACAAATCTTGTAAACAACTGTATTGCCCTGCTTGCTCCAACAGGAGTACTCTACTTCTCAACCAATAGTCACAGACTGGCTTTCAGTACAGAACTTATTGCAAAAAAAACAGACGACGGGTGTTCCATACATACGGAAGACATCTCTGACGCAACAATTCCCGAGGACTACACAGGAACTAAAATTCACAGATGCTGGAAAATAGAAGCAGGAAAAATCAGGGAAACGTTTTAGTGAGCCATTTTGTTTTAAATATACCGGATATTCAAAACAAAAAAACGGACGCTTTATTAAGCGTCCGTCCGTATAAAAACAACATTACAAGGCTATGTTATTTTTCTTCACTTTTAATACCGTACCTCTTGTTGAAGCGTTCGATACGTCCAGCAGTATCTACAAGTTTCTGTTTACCGGTGTAGAACGGATGGCATGCCGAACAAATTTCAACATGGATATTTTCTGCGGTTGAACGTGTCTCAATAACATTACCGCAGACACAGGTAATTTTTGTCATCTTGTATTCCGGATGAATTCCCTTTTTCATTCTAAAACTCCTTATATCAGTCTTGCCCGGCTGAACGGAACGGGTTTACGCTCTAAGCGCAGCCACAAACCTGATTTTTTATACTATACAGAATAATCAGTTTTTGTGCAATACATACAGTAAATGTGTATTGCTTTTTTATACGGCAGCAAAGCCTGTTATCCGCGTCAGTGACGCATCTACTGTGCTTACCCTTGCCCTGTCTTATATTGAAGCGGAGCCGGTATTCATTGAGGCAAGGAAGGCTTCGTTTGTTTTTGTCTTTCTCATACGGTCAAGAAGAAGTTCAAGAACATCAGCGTCTTCCATAGGGTTCAAAACTTTCCGGAGCACCCACAGCTTCTGAAGTTCATTTTCTGTAAGCAGCAGTTCTTCTTTGCGTGTTCCCGACTTCTTGATATTTATAGCAGGAAACAAACGACGTTCTGCAAGTTTACGATCAAGATCAATTTCACTGTTGCCAGTACCTTTAAATTCCTCGAATATAACTTCATCCATCCGGCTGCCCGTTTCTATAAGTGCAGTCGAAATTATTGTAAGGCTTCCTCCTTCTTCGACATTGCGTGCAGCACCAAAAAAACGTTTAGGTTTATGAAGAGCGTTACTGTCAACACCACCGGAAAGAACTTTGCCGGAAGTCGGAACAGTCTGATTGTATGCACGGGCAAGACGCGTAATTGAATCAAGGAAAATAACGACGTCGCGTTTGTGCTCAACAAGACGTTTTGCCTTTTCAAGTACCATTTCCGCAACCTGCACATGACGTGTAGCCTGTTCGTCAAAAGTCGATGAAATAACTTCAGCTTTGATCGAACGTTCCATTTCGGTTACTTCCTCCGGACGTTCATCTATAAGAAGAACAATAAGATATACTTCCGGATGATTCTGTGTAATCGCATTTGCAATTTTCTGCATAAGGATTGTCTTACCGGCTTTCGGTGGAGCAACAATCAGAAGCCGCTGTCCTTTGCCGATCGGACAGAACAAATCGACAATACGTGTTGACAGCTCTGTCGAAACTGTCTCCAAATGAAGTTTGTTATTCGGATACAACGGCGTAAGGTTTTCAAAAGGAATACGAGTCTGAGCGACGCGTGGTTCATCAAAATTAACCGATTCTATACGAAGCAAAGCAAAGAAACGCTCACCTTCCTTAGGAGAACGTGTCTGGCCGTAAATTGTATCTCCAGTCTTTAAGTTGAACAACCGTATCTGACTCGGTGAAATATAAATATCATCAGGTCCCGGCAGATAGCTGTTCTGCGGTGAACGAAGGAAACCATAGCCGTCAGGAAGTATTTCCAGCGCACCGGAAGCAAAAATGATTCCACCGTGTTCTGTATGTGCTTTCAGAATAACAAATATAAGTTCCTGTTTTTTCATAGGAGCAAGATCATCATTCGAAAAGCCATATTTCATTGCCAGCTCGCGGAGTTGAGGCATTCCCATTGCTGTAAGCTCATTAATAAGAAGACGTGGTTTAGATTCATAGTCTTCCGCACTTTCAGGCGTATTCTGCGCGGAATTGATTTGACTGCTTTCTGTCCCTGTTGAACGATCGGCAGTGGAATAATTATTGTTAAAACTTTTATTATTGTATTTTCCACCTCTGCGGTAGTTCTGCTGATTGTTATTCCATCGTGTACGTTGCTGCGGACGATAATCGGTATTAGATTCGTGCTGTTCAGGTTCTGATTCCTGTTTATTTTCTGTTATATCAGCAGGTTGTCCGGTACTTACAGCTGCGGCTCCTCCATCGGACGATGATGGAACAGCCGCTCTGTCTACCTTGATGACAGCCCGACGTCTTGGGCGTCCTGTTTTTTTTGCAGCAGCTTCAACAATTTGTTCAGTAGTGTTTGTTTCTGCATTTCCCGCATCCGTTTGCTGTTGTACCGTTTCCGGTAAATTTCCGTCAGGACTATTTTCCAAACTGTCCTCAGAAATAGATGATGATGCTTCATATGATTCCGGTTGAACTTCAAAATCGAGTCCGGACTGCATCTCTTCACCATTTCTTTCACGATCACCCGATGCATCGTTTATACGATGCCTGCGTAATGGTGCCATTAAAAAATCTCCATGTTATGATTTATAAAAACTGATGTATTATATTGCAAAGATTTTACACATCCTGAAATAGGATAAACAAGCAGGGCTATTAACCTTTACCTGTTGTAAGTATTACCGCTTTTACTGCTGCATGTCAACTAGAAAGTAAAAACGGCTTATTGTTTTACTGAATAGTATCCGAATGAAGTGTCAGCGCTTTTTTATATTCGGAAGATGCAACAGAAAATAAATCAATATCAGGCTCTTTGTCAATCATAGTCACCTGCCCTTCAAAATTTACATTATTTGCTATACGGATACGGGCTGTTGTTATATCACCTATAACTGTACTACCATTGCATATTTCGACACGTTCCGACGCTTCAAGATCTCCCTCTACTGATCCGGAAACGACTACAGAACGGGCAGAAATATGATCAACCTTACAGACTGCATTCTTTGCAATTTCGAGATCGCCCGTAGCTTGTATTTTCCCGGTAAATTTACCAGTAATAATAAGTTTGTCGGTAAATTCAAGCTCTCCGTCAAATTCTGTTTCAGGTCCAAAAACCGTCACGTTAACTTTATCAATCTCTTTATCTTCTGCCATATCGCTATCCTACACTATTTCTTTTTTTTATTCCAGATGATACCGGTAATAAGCCCCACGAGCGAAGCGAATATAAAAAACACCCCAAGTACATCACCTGTTCTGTCATATAAAGTCAAAGGAGATGACTGTTCAATTACGGGTATAAAACCGGTTATATATGTCCGCGAAAAAGGTTCCGCCTCTGATATAATTTTACCATGAACATCTATAATACAGGTCTGTCCCGATGCAGTGCTCCGTACCGTCGGAATACGGCTTTCCGCTGAACGGAAAACAGCCATCGACAAATGTTGATTCTGGCATGCAAGACTTTTTGACCAGGCATCATTCGACATATTTATGAACGCACGCGCACCGTTCTGTACAAATTTTCTACAGTCATTTCCGAACGTATCCTCAAAACATATAGGCACAGAAAACGAAATTCCGGCCTGTGTAAACACTGTTCTCTTTTTACCAGCTGTCCACATATGAGTATCGCCGCGCAGCAGCAGTTTGTAAATATGCGGGAAAAAACCGGCATACGGAAATGTTTCAGTAAAAGGGACAAGATGTACCTTTGCATATATTTCCGGATCAGGAGGAATAACGTTTACACCAGGCTTAAAAACAAAAGCACTGTTGTAATCGTCGTAGTATTCTTTTCCCGTGTCTACAGAATGAAAATTACCAATTACAAAAACAGCATTCTGCTTATTAATATACTCAAGTATTGAATTAACAATTTCAAACCGTTTTCTGTCCTTCCGCTGGTTATACTGCATGATTATAGACGGAACGACAGCAGTTTCCGGCCATACGACAATTTGAATATCCCTGTCTGCCTCCAGCGCTTTCTGCGTAAGATTTATAAGTGTTTTAGAATCCTGCTCATATGCATTGACCCCTCCTTTCCATGGATCTGTATTGTTCTGAACAGCACATACCTTCACATATTTCCCTGTTTTATCTGAAGTATTAATAGCGGCAACACCATATAACAGCACAGCAACAAGACATATTCCCCATATACATATCACCTTACCATGTTCTTTCAGACTTTTTAATACATTCGTAAGTGAAAAGCTGTCATAAAAATCAAGTATTACACGGTATAACCATGCAGAACAAAAATCAATAAGAGCGGTAATACCCCAGACACCGGCAACAGCAGAAAATTGAATGAGTGGAATATTTTTCCACTGTGTATATGCAGATACACCGTAACTGAACCCTGCAAAACCAAGTGTTTTAATATATTCATATCCACAGAAAATAAGCCACTGCACAATCCATGCATACTTACCGCAAAACGTTTCCGCTGATTTTAAAAAAAGAAAAAGAACAGCACATAATACAAAATATTCAAAACTTACAGCAATCATTCCGACTGAACTGAATGTTGCAAGCCACGAAGTGTATAAACTGTAAGAAACAACACCATATAAACCACCCCATAACCACACTGTTTTATATTGTGACCGGTATACAATCATAAAAACCGGTACATACATAAACCATGCAAAAAATGGGATACCTTCAGGAAAAATAAAACCGGGATTAGCAAACGCAAAGAAAAATGCCCCGCTCAAAACAAGCAGTATTTGCATCAAAAGCCGATTAATTACAGGACAGCACTTTTCGTTTACCGACATTATTTTTCAACAGGTTTATTCTGCAAATCCCATAAAGCTTTTTTTAATTCCTGTCCGGAACGGAAAGCCGCGACATAATGAGGATCGACAGAAAGCTTTTCTCCTGTTTTAGGATTGCGTGCAGAAATACGTCCTTTCCGCAGACGAGGTTCAAAAGTACCGAATCCACGCAGTTCAATTGTTGAACCGCTTTCAAGCGATTTCTTTACTTCTTCAAGGAAACCCTCAATAACCTGCTGAACAATACGTTTTTCACATTTTGTGTTCTGATATATAGATTCGACAAGGTCATATTTCGTAATTTTCTTTAAAGACATAAAATCCCTACCCAACAACAATGAAACAAAATCCAGCCGAAGTGACATACACATCAACTGGATTTTAAGCAAAAAAATAACTTTATTAAAGTTATTTTGCTGCAGTTGCGGCAAACGTCACATTATACAGTTTCATCATACGCGACTTTTTGCGCGAAACTGCATTCCGTTTTAAAACACCCTTGCTGCGTGCCGAATCAAGTTCTTTCTGAAGAAAAACATATTTTTCATCAGCAGCCTTTTGATCCTTGCCCTGAACAGCCTGAACGAACTGTTTAGCATAAGTTCTGCATTTTGATTTTATTGCTTTATTGTGAATACGATGCGCTTCACTCTGCTTAAATGCTTTTTCT
>JBAYAJ010000074.1:0-11528 GCA_041669845.1 Treponema sp. | reverse complement strand
TGTTAGCAGCAGACTTGCGACCCTGATGAATCAGTTGATTTATTGTAGGCATTGCCTATCTCCTATTATTTAGTTCCGGTCAGCACCCCGGAAAGAATAAACTTATTTACGCTAAAACAGGAATTTTATGATACTGAATTCCGGCAGGACTCGTCAAGAGCCCTGCCGGAACAGCAAACGTTAATCCTGTTCTGGTTCCTCAACATCGAAAGAAGGATCATCCTCGACCTTTACAGATTCAAGTTCTTTCTCCTGGCGGCGTTTCTCAAGTATTTCATCCATCTGGAGATCAAGATCCCTGTCACTTCCATCAAACAACTTAACATTCTTGTAATTCCGAATACCGGTACCAGCAGGAATCATGTGACCTATAGCAACATTTTCTTTAATACCGTGCAGACCATCGACAGAACCCGAAATAGCTGCATTTGTAAGAACACGGGTCGTCTCCTGGAACGACGCAGCAGAAATAAATGAATCAACTCCAAGAGATGCTTTCGTAATTCCCTGGAACATCGGCCGCCCTATTGCCGGCTGACCGCCCTCTCCTATAACACGGCGGTTCTCTTCATGAAATTTATATTTATCTATCTGTTGTCCATAAATAAAGTGCGTATCGCCGACTGCGACAATTTCGACTTTACGAAGCATCTGACGGACAATAATACCGATATGCTTATCGTTGATATCTACACCCTGTGCACGATACACCTGCTGGATCTCATCCATCAGGTAATTCTGCAGAGCATTCTCACCAAGGATCGAAAGGACTTCGTGCGGATTCGGAGAACCATCGCACAGCGGCTCACCAGCTTCAACTCTGTCGCCGTCGCGCACGAGCATACGCTTATTCATCGGAACAGCATGTTCATATACCTTGCCGAACTCGTCTTCAACAGTAACCATACGCTTACCTTTCGTAATTCCCTTGAATTTCACAAGACCTGAAATCTTAGCAAGAACACACGGATTCTTCGGTTTGCGCGCTTCGAATAATTCAGAAACACGCGGAAGACCACCAGTAATATCGTTTGATTTCTGGGCTGCCTTCGGCAGTTTTGCAAGTGTAACACCTGCCGCTATCTGCTGCTTGTCTTCAACAAGAAGAACTGCTCCAGCAGGAAGATAATAACTGCCAAGTTCGTTACCAGCTTCGTCGGTAATGAGAATACGCGGCTGTTTTACATCAAGGTGAAGGTCGCTGATGGTGCGTTCCGTTTTGCCAGTCTGCTGGTCAAGACGTTCTTCAAGCGTTGAGCCGACGATAATATCCTCAAAATGGATATAACCCTCGCTTTCAGCTATAATCGGTTCACTGAACGGATCAAATTCTCCGAGCGGCTTTCCCGCTTCGACAATATCGCCTGCTTTTGCATAAATCGTAGAACCGTTGGAAATCTCAACTTTAAGTTCATTGCTTGTCAGATAAATAGTATCGTCAACAATCATGACTTTTGCAGTAGCAGAAGCTTTTATGTCCGCGTTTTTCTTTGAAACGATGACACTGCCCTTCATGATGCGTGCTCCGTCGGTTATCTTTACATCTGCACCTTTCTCTATTTTAATCTGATCAAGGATGCGGATAACGGTCATAAAGCCTTTACGCGTAAAAAGCCATTTTCCGTCTTTCATCACAACATGAGTTCCAGTGACGTCTTTAATAAAGGCAGGAAACTTAAGAACAATATGATTCTCTTCCGTCGTTTTTTCCGCAGCACCACCGGAATGGAATGTACGGAGCGTCAACTGTGTACCAGGCTGACCGATTGACTGTGCAGCGATAATACCGACAGCCTCTCCTATTTCAACAATTTTATTACGTGCAAGATTCTGACCGTAACACTTTACACAGATACCGTGCTTAGCCTCACAGGTAAGAACGGTTCGAAGCTTAACTTTTTCAACACCGGCTTCTTCTATTTTCTTTGCAAGATCAGCATCAATGTACTGATTCACGTCACAAAGCAGTTCACCGGTAATCGGGTGAATAACACGTTCTATAGTAAAATGTCCTACAATCCGGTCTGCAAGATGAACGATAATTTCATCTCCGTCTTTTATTGCAGCATAGTCAATACCGTTGATAGTACCGCAGTCGTCATCGTTGATAACGACATCCTGTGCAACATCGACGAGACGGCGTGTCATGTAACCGGCGTCTGCTGTTTTAAGAGCCGTATCGGATAACCCTTTACGTGCACCGTTCGTAGAAATAAAGAACTCGATAACCGACAGCCCTTCCTTAAAGTTAGAGCGTATCGGAAGCTCAATAATATCTCCGTTAGGTTTAGCCATAAGGCCGCGCATTGCTGCCAGCTGGGAAATCTGTTTCGGTGAACCACGGGCACCGGATTTTGCCATCATATAGATAGTATTAAACCCTTCCTTATCTTTTGAAAGGTTATCCATCATTATCTTTGAGAGCTCATCATTTGCACGTGCCCATATATCGCACACACGCTGGTAACGCTCTTCACCGGTAATAATACCTTTTGAATACTGTCCGACGATTTCCTCAACTTCTTTATTGGCTTTGTCGACCATCGACTTTTTTTCTTTCGGCACAAGAATATCGTCCATTGAAAGCGTTGCGCCGTAGAATGTAGCGTTTTTGTAGCCGCATGCCTTAATCGCATCAAGCATCTTAATCGTAAGCCACGGTCCCTGATTATGATAGACCTTTTCAATCATTTTGCGGAGTTTTTTATCGTCCATCTGTTCGTTGACGTAATCAACTTCTTCAGGCATTTCTTCGTTGAACGCAAGCATACCGGCAGACGTCTCAATAACTTTTCCATTGTAAGGTGCTTTCATGACTGGTACTTTAATGGCAGCCTGCCATTCGATGCTGCCACATTCTGCCGCCATTCTGACTTCGTCTGCAGAACAGAATCGCTTTCCCGTTCCCTTTGCGTGCGGTTTTATTGAAGTCATATAGTAAATACCAAGAACCATATCCTGTGAAGGATATACGATTGTGTTGCCGTTTGCAGGGTCAAGCAGGTTGCGGGCCGAAAGCATAAGCGTCCAGCATTCCATCTGTGCTGCCTGTGTAAGCGGTACGTGAATAGCCATCTGGTCGCCGTCGAAGTCTGCATTGAATGATTTACAGGCAAGCGGATGAAGCTTGAGAGCCTTACCTTCTACGAGAACGGGTTCAAATGCAAGAATACCAAGACGATGCAGTGTCGGAGCGCGGTTCAGCATGACCGGGTGTTCGCGGACAACTTCGTCGAGAATCGCATAGACTTCAGGAGATTCCTGTTCGACAAGCATTTTTGCTTTCTTAATATTGAAAACAACATCTTTATCGACGAGTTTTTTCATAATAAACGGCTTGAACAGTTCAAGCGCCATTTTTGTAGGAAGACCGCACTGCCAGAGTTTAAGTTCAGGTCCGACAACAATAACGGAACGGCCGGAATAATCTACACGCTTTCCAAGCAGATTCTGGCGGAACCGCCCCTGTTTACCTTTGAGCATGTCGCTGATCGATTTAAGCGGACGATTTGATGCACCCTTTACAACGCGTTTTCGTTTACTGTTGTCGAACAACGCATCTACCGCTTCCTGCAGCATGCGTTTTTCGTTCCGGATGATGATATCCGGTGCGGAAAGCTGCTGAAGTCTCTTAAGACGGTTGTTGCGGTTGATGACGCGGCGGTACAAATCATTAAGATCGGACGTCGCAAAACGGCCGCCGTCAAGCTGCACCATAGGACGCAGATCCGGCGGAATAACCGGAACGACGTCGAGAATCATCCAGCTTGCCTTATTACCGGAAGCACGGAAATTCTCAACAATTTCTATACGTTTCAGAAGCCGCTTGTCACTCTTAGGTCCCTTTTCAATCATTTTTGCACGAAGCTCTGCAGCCAGTGCATCAAGGTCCAAACCTTCAAGGAGCGTTTTAATGGCTTCCGCTCCCATGTCTGCTGAAAAAGCCTCGCCATAGCGCTCGCGTGCTTCATTATACTCGTCTTCCGTAAGCAGCTGCATCTTTTTGAGATCAGTATCGCCCGGATCAATAACAATATATTTCTCATAATAGAGAACGGAGCGCAGCGCAGCTACCTGCAGATCAAGAAGAAGCCCCATGCGGCTCGGAACCGAGCGGTAATACCAGATATGGCTTACCGGAGCCGCAAGTTCGATGTGTCCCGTGCGTTCGCGGCGGACTTTGAAATCAGTAACTTCCACGCCGCAGCGGTCGCATATAACACCCTTATAGCGGATCGATTTGAACTTTCCGCAGTAACATTCCCATTCTTTTGTAGTACCAAAAATACGTTCGCAGAACAGACCGTCTTTCTCAGGACGGAGTGTGCGGTAATTGATCGTTTCCGGTTTTTTAACTTCACCGTACGACCATGCACGGATTGTATCCGGTGAAGCGAGTTTTATTCTAAGGCTGTCAAAATCCTGAATATCACGCATTAGCATTCTCCTTGTCGAAACCGGAAGCTGCCTTATCGATCAGTTCCTGGTCACGCTCTGTAAGGGCAATCTGTTTACCCTTTGCATCATAGATAGTGAAATCAAGTGCCAGACCGCGGAGTTCCTGAACCAGTACGTTGAATGATTCCGGAACACCTGCCGGCGCCGAAGGATCGCCTTTAACTATGGATTCGTAAATCTTTGAGCGTCCGTTCATGTCATCGGACTTAATCGTCATCATTTCCTGCAGCGTATTTGCGGCACCGTATGCTTCAAGTGCCCATACTTCCATTTCTCCCAAACGCTGACCGCCGAACTGGGCCTTACCGCCCAGAGGCTGCTGCGTAACGAGAGAATACGGTCCTGTCGAACGTGCATGCATTTTGTCGTCGACAAGGTGGTGCAGCTTCATGAAGTATATGACACCAACAAAAATCGGATTAACGAACGGAATACCGGTGCGCCCATCGTGTACAACCTGCTTGCAGTCCGGCGATAAACCGGCTTCCTTAAGCTTGGAAGCTATCTGTTCCTGCGACGGAGTCTGAAATGCAGGACATTCATAAAATTGTCCAAGATACTTACCTGCAATACCAAGCTCAGACTCCATAATCTGACCGATATTCATACGAGAAGGTACGCCCAGAGGATTCAGACAGACATCGAGCGGCGTACCGTCTTCAAGATACGGCATATCCTCTATTGGAAGAATACGTGCAACAACACCCTTGTTTCCGTGACGACCTGCCATCTTATCACCTTCGCAGAGTTTTCTCTTGTTGGCAATAAGAACTTTTACAACTTCGTCGACGCCGGGATTAAGATCGTCACCTTCCATACGGCGCAGACGCTGAACATCGATTACGACACCCTCAACCCCGTGCGGAACACGCAGTGACGAATCGCGGACTTCTTTAGCTTTTTCACCAAAAATAGAATTGAGCAGTTTGAACTCCGGGGTTGTCTCCGTTTCACTCTTCGGTGTAACCTTACCAACAAGGATATCTCCCGACCGTACTTTCGCACCGATGCGGATGATACCTTCGGCATCAAGATTGTCCAGAGTCTTTTCCGCAGTATTCGGAACATCGCGTGTAATTTTTTCCGGTCCGAGTTTTGTTTCACGAATTTCAATCGTAAATTCTTTTATATGAATAGATGTGTACATATCCTCGCGCACAACACGCTGGGAAATAAGGACAGCATCCTCATAGTTGTATCCGTTCCACGGGACGAATCCGACAAGAATATTGCGGCCCAGTGCCAGCTCACCGTTAAATGTTGCAGGACCGTCGGCAAGAACGTCGCCTTTTTTCACTTTCTGTCCGACTTCAACAGTCGGGCGCTGATGATAACAGGTATCCTGATTCGTACGCTGATATTTGAGCAGTGTATATTCGTCAAGCGGATCAGTTTTTTTAGCACCGTCAACCTTAATTTTAACGCAGTCACTCGTTACCCACACGACTTCACCGTCGTGCTTTGCCTTAATAAGGACACCTGAATCATATGCAGTCTTCTGTTCCATTCCGGTACCCACAATCGGAGGCTCCGGAAAAAGAAGCGGAACAGCCTGACGCTGCATGTTGCATCCCATCAAAGCACGGTTAGCATCGTCGTGTTCAAGGAATGGAACAAGAGATGCGGAAACTGAGATAACCTGACGCGGCGAGACGTCGATGTATTGGACATCCTGAGGTTCACGCTGCGTATAGTTGCCCCTGTTGCGGCATGAAATCATATCAGACGGGAATGAACCGTCGGGTTTTATACCTTCAACAACCTGGCCTATATAATATTTGTCCTCATCCATTGCTGACAGATACTCAACTTCGTTCGTAGCCTTTCCGTTCACGACCTTGCGGTACGGAGCTTCAAGGAATCCGTAGTCATTAATACGGGTAAAAATAGCGAGAGAAACAATAAGCCCGATGTTCGGGCCTTCAGGCGTTTCAATCGGGCACATACGTCCGTAATGTGAATAATGAACGTCGCGGACTTCAAATCCTGCACGGTCACGGGAAAGACCGCCCGGTCCGAGAGCATTAAGACGCCGCTTATGCGTAAGTTCCGCAAGCGGATTAACCTGATCCATAAACTGGGACAGCTGTGACGAACCAAAGAATTCCTTTATCGATGCAACTATCGGTTTGATGGAAATAAGGTCCTGCGGCTTCATGGTTTCCGTCTCTTTGAGTCCCATACGTTCTTTTGCAATGCGCTCCATTCGGCTGAATGCAGTTTTCAACTGATTAGTCATAAGTTCACCAACAGAACGGATGCGTCGGTTACCAAGGTGATCAATATCATCAACCTGCTCATCGCCTATATAGACTTTGATAAGATATTTCATCGTCTGAATAATATCTTCTCTGATGAGTGTAAAATCCTTCACGTCATCCTGGTAGTCGAATTTTTTATTGAGCTTGTAGCGGCCGACTCTGCCAAGGTCGTAGCGGCGGTCAGAGAAAAACATTGATGTAAGATCTTTTTCTGCCGCTTCAACGGTTATAGGTTCTCCCGGCATAAGAATCTGGTAGACGGCTGCAAGAGCATCTTCCTTAGTAGGTTCCATATCGACAGAACCTTCCTTCACATAGCGGACTTCTTCGCGCTCAAAACAGTTGATAATCATCTGAGAGTCAAGAGAATCATTTTTTTCATCCTTGTCACCCGGATTTTTCCGTGTATCAAACTTGATGACACAGATTTCTCCGACACTGTTTGCAACAAGGTCATCTATATCGTGCGGATGAAGACGGACACCTGCATTAAAGAGACGTTTTTCTTCACCAGAATCAGGATTTTTGAGGATTACAGCACTTGCAAGCACTCTGTCTACAAGCTGCTCACGGGAAGCATTGTCGTTCTTCACCGGCATTTCTTCCGTTGTATAGAAACAACGGATAATCTGCTCACGTGTTGTATACCCCAACGCACGAAGAAATATAGTACCCAGAATTTTCTTTTTGCGGTCGATCTTTGCATAAACCAGTTCTTTCTTCTGATCAATTTCAAACTCAAGCCATGATCCGCGGTACGGAATAATCCGGCTTGAATAAACACCTTTATCGTGGCAGAAAATAACTCCTGGAGAACGGTGAATCTGAGAAACAACAACACGTTCCGCACCGTTAATAACAAACGTTCCACGGTCTGTCATAAGCGGAATATCGCCCATATATATATCTTTCTGAAGAATAGTTCCTGTCTGCAAAAAAACAAGCTTAATAACCGCTTTTAGCGGTACAGCATATGTAAGTCCCTTCTGCTTGCACTCAAGTTCCGAGAACTTGATATTTTCCGTATCAAGCTGATACGAATCAAACTCAAGAGACATATCGCCGTTCGGACTGTCAATCGGGAATGTTGAAGTAAACACTTCCTGCAGTCCCTGATTTGCCGGCGGTTCATGATTTTTCAGTTTTTCAGACTGAAGAAAACTTTCATATGATGCTGTCTGGATTGAAATAAGATCGGGAATATCCATAACTGTCTGGATATCCTTCCCAATGTACTGACGGTTGATCGTTCGAGTTTTAGCGAACATCAGATCCCCCTGAATACTGTATTCAGCACAGTCTCTGCTACAAGCTGGAAACTCCGCTCAGCACAGAAACGGCCTTTAAAGACGGTCAGCAGATAAAATCTGACCTTTTTCGAGTTTCTTTTAAACAACCTGAGAGGTAAAACGAAACTCACACATTTTTTTAATATACAAAAACCCCCGCCATAAAAGGCGGGGACCTGTAAAACAAGAAGATGAAGGCCTGTCGACATTTGAGACCGACCTTCGCAAGTTTCTTTTGAGAACAACAAAAAAGCCTGACGAAACCTGTTCCCGTTATACAAATAATCTTTTAAAGGTTATTTCTTTGATGCCGTACCACCGGCTGCTGTAATCTGTGCGACGATCTTGTCTGCATCAGCTTTGCTTACGCTTTCTTTAAGAACCTTCGGTGCTCCTTCAACAAGAGTTTTTGCTTCACCAAGCCCGAGCCCGGTAATTTCACGAACCGCTTTAATAACCGGAATCTTTTTAGCAGGATCAATCTTCTCAAGAGTAACTGTAAATTCTGTCTGTTCCTCACCAGGAGCAGCAGCTGTAGCACCGGCTGCTGCTACAGCAACAGGAGCTGCTGCTGTAACACCGAATTTTTCTTCCATCGCCTTTACAAGGTCAGCTGCCTGCTGAACTGTCATGTTTGCGATCGCATCAAGAATCTGATCATTAGTAAGTGCTGCCATATTGTCTTCTCCATAAAGAAAGATGTTCATTCCGCACTGCGGAATGTTCCCGGCTGAGCATCCATACGGAAACTGCCGGAAAAATATGCGGACAGTCGACAGCTATGAAGCCTGACCGCATTTATACAGAAGCTTCTGCAGACAGTTATGCCTGCGGAGCAGCCGGAGCTGCTTCTGCTTTCGGTGCATCACCGGCAGGAGCTTCGCTTGTTTTTTTATCAACATATGCCTGCAGTGTTGCGGCAAGTTTACGAGCCGGTCCATTGATAGCAGACATAAGAAGTCCGATAAGTTCCTTTCTGCCGGGAAGCTTTGAAAATTCCTGCATCTTGGATATATCGTAAATTTCTTTATTGATGAAACCGCCTTTTACATTAAGAGACGGAGCATCTTTTGCAAAATCAAACATGACTTTTGCAACCGTGTTTGAATCTTCTTTTGCCATCGCAACAACAGTCGGTCCTTTGAGGTAATCAGCAACGTTGTCGATTTTCATATCCTCAAAAGCAATACGTGCAAAGTTGTTCTTCACAACTTTCAGACTCGCATTCTGCTCACGCAGTTTTTTGCGGAGATTCGTAATCTGCTCAACTGTCATACCACGGTAATCAGCAAAAATAAAATCGTTGTATTCAGCGAATGTCTTCTTAGCTTCTTCAATAGCAGCCGTTTTTACGGGCTGCAGTTTCTTTGCTTTGACAGCCATGATTATTCTCCTTCCTTGAAGTCTACCCAGACTCCCGGGCCCATAGAAGAGCTGACAGAAACTGTTGTCATAAAACCGGCCTTTGCATCAACCGGTTTTTTACGCTCGATTTCAGACAGAAGAATACCAACGTTTTCAGCAACTTTAGCAGGATCCATAGAAACCTTACCGACAGCAATATGGATAACACCGCCTTTATCTGCGCGGAATTCCGTACGTCCCTTCTTTAGTTCAGCGATTGCTTTTACAATATCGTTTGTAACAGTACCTGTTTTAGGGTTCGGCATAAGACCTTTGCGTCCCAAAACCATACCAAGACGACCAACATCTTTCATCATATCAGGAGTAGCAACAGCTATATCAAAATCAAGCCAGCCGCCCTTTACCTTGTTAATGTATTCATCAGATCCTGCATATGCAGCTCCTGCATCAAGAGCTTCCTTAGCGCGGTCATCTTTGCAGAATACAAGAACTTTCTTCTCTGCTGTAAACTGATTCGGGAATACAAGAGTATCGCGGACAGATGCGTTTTTACCAAGACGAAGAGCTACATGAGCTTCTACAGTTTCGTCAAATTTTGCATATTTCATGTCCTGAACCATTTTGCAGGCGTCAGCTACACTATATTTTTTTGTAAGGTCGTATTTTGCAGCAGATGTGCGATAATTTTTTCCGTGTTTCATATTACTGCTCCACCTCTACGCCCATACTGCGTGCAGTACCGGCAACAATTTTCTTAGCTGCTTCAAGATCATTAGCATTAAGATCCGGCAGTTTTTCTTTAGCAATTTCCTCAAGATCTTTCTTTGTAATCTTACCAACCTTATCGCGGAGCGGGTTACTTGAACCTTTTTCCAGCTTCAGTGCTTTCTTTATAAGAATAGCAGCAGGCGGAGTCTTGAGAATGAATGTGTAGGATTTGTCCTGATAGACAGTGATGATTACAGGAATAATAAGTCCCTTTTCCATCTTTCTTGTTCTGTCATTAAATTCCTGAACAAATTTCGGCGCGCTTACACCGTGTGGTCCGAGAGCCGGCCCAATCGGCGGAGCGGGTGTCGCAGCTCCTGCAGGGCACTGCAGTTTGATGACAGCCGTAACTTTTTTTCCAGCCATATAAAACTTCCTTATATTGGTGTGGCCGGCAGCTGCAAATTACAGCAGAACCGGCGCTAACGGGGTACTTATGTCCAACGGACCTGTACCTCTTCCAAAACAGGTATAACACAGTCTGCACCCGGAGATGCAGAACCTGATTCAAAACATATCAACAACAAAATACGGAATATCTGCTTTTTTCAGAGCTAATGGATAAACAGGCTTCTGACCATCAGATTTTTTCAATCTGAGCAAAACTGACTTCAACAGGAGTTGCACGACCAAAAATCTGTACATTAACACGCAGCTTGTCCTTTTCAGGGTTTACTTCTTCTACATTACCAGTAAATGTCGCAAAAGGCCCTTCCGTTATTTTTACCTGATCGCCAATATTGAAAGACTGCTTTACATGAACAACCTTTTCACCTTTGATAGCACCAGATTTCAGCAGCAGATTTTTAGCCTCATCTGCTGTAATCGGACGTGGACGATCACTCGGATTTGTACCAACAAATCCTGTAACTCCCTGTATCCGGCGGATCACAGTACAGGTCTTTTTCCAGTCAAGTTCAGGCAGATCCATTTCAAGCATAATATACCCCGGAAGGAACTTATTCTTACGGGAATGCTGCTTTCCGTCTTTTACTTCAATAAGTTCCTCTACAGGAACACGCACATCAGTAACTACAGCAGGATCAATATCCTTTGATTCGAGAAGTGTTCTGATTGTACGCTCAATTTTTCCCTCATATCCGGTATACGTATGAAGAATGTACCAGCTCTTTGCCATGCGGCCGCTTCCTATTTCATTATAACGCGGAATACTTCTGTAAATCCCCAGTCCAGAAGACCAAGTATAACAGCTATCACAACAGTAGAAACAATGACAACTTTTACAGAAGATACAACATCATCACGGGAAGGCCAAACAACTTTTTTAAGTTCAGCTCTGCTTTCACGGAAAAACTGTCCAACTTTTGACATAATACCCCCGGATAAAAATTACAGGCCAGGCAGGATTTGAACCCACGACAGGCGG